>CALZAG010000140.1 GCA_945613045.1 uncultured Clostridia bacterium
GTCGGTCTGTATAAACCCGGCTCATGTATTTATCTGACATTTTTTATCCCTCCTCCAACAGGTCAACGCCTATGCCGGCCAGCTCGGCGGCAGAGTACTGGCGCTGGCTGTGGCTCATAAAGTAGCTGCCATTGCCCTTTTTGACGCCGGTTTTCGCCGCCGACAGGTAGCCCTCAAATTTTTCGGAGTTAAATAGGGTGCAGGGGCGCATATACTCCTGCATGCTTGTCCCCTTCCACGCTGCCCAGCGGCTGTCTATCACCCGGCGGCAGTCCTCCGGCGTGTGGCCCTCTGCAATGCGGGCGTTGATATAGCTGCGGTTTTTCGGCGTTTTTTGGTATTTAGTCCCGGCGACAGTGTTGAGGTAGTCTATTACCGCGTCTGCGGCGGTCGTGTCGGTGATCGCATTGCGGGCGGTAACCTCTCCGGTCTCCCGGTCTATCGTTACTATCAGGGCGGGCCTGCCGTTGATGCTGACAGCGGCTCGGCCCTTTGCGTCCATGTGCTCCCCTATGGCGCGCAGGAGCATGTCGTATATCTCCCGGCTTTCCATGGGTCATATCTCCTTTTTTTCTTTCTTCGTCTCGCTGCGCTCTATGGCTATGCCGATCGCGGCGGAGCCGGTGCTCTTTACGGTGGCCTTTACCCCGTCCGTGGTGGTAATGACCGCCTTATCCACAAATCCGCCGTATATGCGCTCCGCGAGCTGGTGCAGTATCTCCCTTGTCTGCTCGTCCACGCCTATGCGTTTTTGGTGCGTGTTGCCGGCAAACAGCTCCTCGATGACATCCTCCGCCTTTTGCAGGGCCTCGAAGCGGTCACTCTCGCCCCGAAGAGCAGCCTCGTGAGCGTCGCGGTCGCGTCTGGCCTCCTTGCAGTCGCATATGAGGGTGGCAATCCCATCCTCGTCCGGGTCGTCGATGTTTGGATGCAGGGCCAGATAGCTCTTGATATTGAGCATCTGCCCGCAGTAGCGGCAAATGCCGAATGTCTTTTCGGTTGTTTCCACTTTTTTGTCCTCCTTTGATATCCGTTACCAGCTGGGCTGATAATCTACCTGTTTTGCATTGATCTTGCCCTTATCTATGAGGGCATATATCTGTTTTCTCGTCAGACCGAGGCGCTTTCTCGTTTCTCGCGTGGTTAGCCACTCGCCGTCTATCTCTATGAGCCAGCTCTTGTATTCGGTCGGCGGCCCGTCGCCGGCGTCCGGTACAAACAGTGGGCAGGAGTGGACCGAGTAAGACCGTACCTCGAGAGCCGCATCCTTATAGTAATAGTGGTTGCCGCGCATGCTGGTCGGGTCTGCCTCCCAGCCCTCCACGGGCTCAGGGTTTACCCGGCGGGACCAGCTGCAGCCCATGCCAGGGGCGTTTGTTGCCCTCTGGCACCGCCAGCACAGGGTTTGCCCTTTACTTTTGCCTTGCATATCTACCTCCGTTTGCGTGGTGAGAAGGCAAAGCCCGTCATTATGCCGACCAGAAACATCGGTATCCCCCAGCTAAAAAATGCTCCCCACATGTCAATCCCTCCCTGTCGCTATGTGTAAGTTGATGTTTTGATTGTTGGCGTCAACGCATATCAGCGTTGCGTCCATGAGTTTGCCGATGGTTTTGTCGCACGCTTCGGGCTGTATGTCTGTCCTGATATAGCTGCCAAGCAGTTCCCCGCCCGGGGCATGGTATAGCCTTACCCGCTGGCCCTTGAGCAGTGCCAGCATGGGGAGAATATCCTTTACTTGCATATGTAGTCGCTCCTCCATTTCCGGTATCTTAGCTTTTCTTCGTCCCAGTCCGGGTATTTGGCCATGAGGTACGCCCTGAGGGCCTTTCTGATCTCCGGCCTGCGCTCCGAATTGTCGTAATCCCTGTGGCATTCAGGGCACAGGGTAACAACATTCTCCTCTATGCCCTTGCCGTTATGGGAGCGAGGTATAAAATGCGCGTCCGGGTTGCCCGGTCTGCCGCACAGGACGCAGGAGTGATGGTCTCGCTCCCACACATACCTTTTGACCTTGAGAGGTATTTCGCATGCCTTGGTGCGTTTGCTTTTCATCGTCTTTCTCCTTGGTGATCTGATACCCTCCGGGAGGCCCCGGAGACGCACCGGGCCTGAATCCTGTTTATGCTCGCCCGGTCGAGCTGCTAACGTGCGTGGTGGTTTGGAGCGTGTGATTATCAGCCGCAGGTGCCCAAGGGCATCACCTCCTGAGGGTAAGCTTCGGGATAAGGGCAGGAGCGGGCGTTATTCGGCATCCTCAAATTACTGAAAAGGAGATTCACAATGAAGCTTTCAGGCCTGTCCCGCTCAGGCCCAGGAGTTAGCGTTTTTGGGTATGCCCGCTCCCGCCCTTATCCCGAAGCGCCCGGCGTTACTCTGCAGCGCGGCGCGCCTGCTGCTGCGCAAGCTGGCGGCCTACCAGCTCGCCCATGGCCTTGAGTATGGCGTCGACCTCTTCTTTTGTCTTTACGCAGTACTTATCGTCGATGATTATGTGGGTCTTGCCCTCGTAGTAGTCTTTAACGACCATTGTGCTGTCCTCCTGTCGTTTTGTCGTAATATGTTTATTCGGCGATACGTCGGGTTATATTTGTTGCCTATTTGGTGACTACACGGGCAAAAAAAATGTTATCGCTTCGGACACTGGTACATTTAACCCTTGTGCTATCGCATTTAGTTCTTCTATGTTCGGCATTTTCCCGTTGACTATCCTGTTAAGTTTTTGCCTGGTCCAGCCGAGGCTTCGCGCAAAATCCGCCTCGCTATCATACCTCGAGTAGATGATGCCGCGTAGGGTCATATTTTTTGCCATCCTTTTTCACTTCCTTTCCTGTCGCCCATCTGGTGACGCTTTTATATTATCATTATTTACTCGCTTTGTCAACCATTTGGTGACCATGTTTTTGGTTATATTTTCCGTCTCTTTTTGGTGACTTTGTATTGCATTTGGTGACTTTTTATGGTTTAATAGTATTAGTTAGGAGGATTTAAAAATGACATTCGGCGACAAGCTAAAGAAATACCGTGAGGAGCACGGTATATCCCAAGAGCAGCTCGGGGCAATATTGGGCACCTCAAAGCAAGTTATAAGTCGATATGAAAAAGGTCAGCGCTCGCCGCAGCTCGATACCGTGCAAAACTACGCCCGCAAGCTCGGCCTCCCCGTCGTGTATCTCGCAGACAATTCGTGCGACCGTATTATTGAGCAAGAGGATAATAGTCTTACTCCCATGCAAGACGCTCTTTGGAGGCGGATTTCGGGCATGTCTGACCGTAAGGCCGAGGCTCTGCTTGAGCTGCTAAAGCATCAAGAATGAGCATAGTTTTGTACACGGCTTCGTCAGACATATTTTTGATTTCATTATAAAGTTTTTCTTTTGCTGTCATTTTTTCAACTCCAAACATTCGTTCTTTTTCAAATAATAACACATTAAAAATAAAAAGAAAGGGGAAATTTGCAATGTAGTACCGTTTTAAGTACTCCGCTCACCCAAGTTGCACAAATCGCGCCTCAAAATTGCCTCGTCGGCAGTTGAAACGTCAGCAGTAGTCGGGGACAGTAAATATCGTTGGGTACAACGGGCAATTACAGTTTTTTAAATGGTATGATATAGGAGGGACACACGGGTATGTCAAAACGCAGGCATTTTTCATCTTTGTTGTTTTTCTCGGTTTCCGTTGTTGCAATTCTTGTTGATCTGGCACTTTTGCGCGCTGTTAAGTATAGCAGTTTTACTCCGGTTTACGCCTTCGGGCTGCTCGCAGTCGCTGTGGTGTTTTTTATCCTCGCCGGCTTAAACAATCGCAAGGTGCGCAGCCGTGCCGAGCGCAAAGCGGCAAAGCGGGCAGAACGCATAGCGGCAGGCGAAAAGTTGGAGCCGCTCAAGCCTCATAAAGACCCATGGTATACCGGAGGTTTAGGCTTTTTGTTCATCGTTTTTGTTTTCTTTGTTGTTATCGGCTTTTATTCCATAAACAAATCCGGCCTTTCTGTGGAGGAATATGGCAAGAAGTACGGTTCTGCGGCAGAATCCGACAGCGAAGCGCAAATGCGAGAAACAGTTTTAAAAGCCTTTGGTGCAAAGGGCGGCGGCGAATATATGTGTTTTTACACGATCGCAGAGTATGAGGGAGTTCAGGGCGAGAATTTTT
>CALZAG010000141.1 GCA_945613045.1 uncultured Clostridia bacterium
GGGGCAATTCGGATTGAGAACGGAAATCGTCGTTTTTGCGTCAGCACGACCGGTGACAATGGCAATAATATTTTTTGCACCCGCGCTCTGTTTAACATCGCTGCGAATTTTCACAGGCGGACGGCCAATGGCCGCCCCTACGGCAGCATATTTTTAAATAATCGATTATTGTAGGGGCGGCCGGTGGTTTTTGCGGTACGCTTATTTAGAAAACGGAGCTGTAACAAACAGCTCCGCAGGACATAATCGTGATACCGCAATAATGATATTCTCTATTTTAAATGCGAATCGGCCGTGCGCCAGCTCCGCCGGTCGGCGGCTACGGCAGCAAAACAGGCTGCAATTGGCGGCCCTGCAGGGCGGCTTCGACGGCGTCGGCGATGAGGGAAAAGTCCGAGGCGAGGGAAGTAGGTTTTTTCACGCAGTCGTCCTGCTTAAATGGCACGAAATACACGTTCTTGCGGTTTAACAGCCCCGCGATGTTCGGCGCCGAGCCCGAGAGCCCGTCGTTTGTGGAGAACGCGATGACGAGCGGCCGGCCGTTTCGCAGATGCGCCTTGGCCGCCATGGTGACGGCGGTGTCGGTTATGCCGTGGTTGAGCTTTGCCATTGTGTTGCCCGTGCACGGCGCGATGACGAGCGCGTCCATGGGCTTTGACGGGCCGAGGGGCTCGGCGTCGATTATGTTATCAACGGGCTCGCTGCCCGTTATCTCCCGCAGCCGCGCCTTGAAGTCGGCGGCCTTGCCGAAGCGCGTGTCGGCTTTTGCGGCGGTCTCGCTCATTATGGGCACGAGCTCATATTTTTCGCCGAGCCTTCCGAGCTGAGCGAAGAGCTTTTCGTATGTGCAGTACGAGCCGCAGAGGGCTATTCCTACTCTCGGTCTATTCACAGATCCCACACTCCTTAAATATGTTTGTGACAGCGCCGTAAATGAGCCGCGCGGCCGATACGGGCGCGTATTTTCCCGGCAGCCCGGGCGCTGAGATGTACCTCATGCCGCCGTCTTGCGCCGCCTGCGGGTCGAGGCCGCCGGGCGCGGAGGCCAGCTCCAGCAGGATGCAGCCGTCCCGCAGCGCGCTCAGCTCGCCGAGCACCTGCGCCGGAGCCGTATTTATCACGGCGTCGAAGCTGCTCATGAGCGCACTGCCGCAGTCGGGGGCGAGCGCCTCGTAGCCCATGGCGGCGGCGAGACTGCGCGCCTCGGGATTCCTTGACATGAGGCAGGCCGCGGCGTTCAGGCCCCTGAGCTTCTGCAGGAGCAGCTTGCCGATGCGCCCCCAGCCGATGACCAGCACCCTCATATCCTGCAGCGCCTTATCCGAGGCCTCCATCAGCCGCGATACCGCGCCCTCGGCCGTGACCGCGGCGTTGCCCGCGGTAAACTCCGGACGCTGCATACAGTCGAACACCCTTTGTCCGTGCCATTGCGCTGTCTCCCTGAATTTCGCGCTCAGCCTGCCGCCGAGGATAAGCGGCGTTTCGCTCAGCTCCTCAAGCAGCTTCAGCGCGGAGCGCGGCTCGGCTGCAAAGGGCGCGTTCAGCATGCCCTGAGCCTTCTCCGCGGGCAGCGGGAATATAGCCGCGTCCGCTTTCTCCGGCTCGCTCACCATGCGAACCCCCGGCGGCAGCGCCGCTTTGTCCATGTCCAGGCAGCAGACCTCGTGTCCCGCCGCCTGAAGCATACCGGCGAGGATAACAAAGCGCTCATCCCCGCCGCATATAAGAATTTTCATCACATCACCTCCGAAACAATTCATAATATTCCGTTGCGCGGCCGCGGGTGATTGTGATACAATACTTGCACTAATGTATAAGGCGGTATCGGCATGAGCAGAGCAGACGAAATATTCATCGCAAATTGCAGGGACATCCTCGACAACGGCGTGTGGGACACGGACCTGAACGTAAGGCCGCGCTGGGACGACGGCGCTCCCGCGCACACCGTAAAAAAATTCGGCATAGTCAACCGCTATGACCTTTCCGAGGAGTTTCCCATCCTGACAATCAGGCGCACCTACTGGAAGTCGGCGATAGACGAGCTGCTGTGGATATGGCAGGCAAAGAGCAACAACGTAAACGAGCTGCGCACCCGCGTGTGGGACGCTTGGGCCGACGAGACCGGCTCCATAGGCAAGGCCTACGGCTATCAGCTCGGCGTCAAACACCACTACCCCGAGGGCGACATGGACCAGGTCGACAGGGTCATCTGGGATCTGAAAAACAACCCCGCCTCGCGCCGCATAATGACCAATATCTATAATCACGCCGACCTGAGCGAGATGGCGCTGTACCCCTGCGCGTATTCGATGACCTTCAACGTCAGCGGCAACAAGCTCAACGCGATACTCAACCAGCGCTCTCAGGATATGCTCGCGGCCAACAACTGGAACGTTGTGCAGTACTCGGTGCTCACCTGCATGATGGCGCAGGTCGCGCATCTCGAGCCGGGCGAGCTTGTCCACGTCATCGCCGACGCGCACATCTACGACCGCCACGTCCCGCTCATCGAGGAGATAATCGCCAACGAGCCTAAGAAAGCGCCGAAGTTCGTCATGGATCCCGATATCGACGATTTTTATAAATTCACACGCGACAGCTTTAAGATGGAGGGCTACGAGTGCTCTGAGTTCAAAACGAAGATCCCCGTGGCAATTTAAGCATAGGGGAGCCGAACACCCACCGCCTGACGCAGGCCCTTTTCGGCGCTTTTTCCCCTTTTCGCCTTGATGGGCGACAGCCCATCTGCGTCTCAAAAAGAAAAAATCACTCGAAAATTTCTCCGCGACAGGTGCGGGCAGTTTTGACCGGGCTGATTTTTGTTCAAGAATAAAAAGCCGAATGATACTTTGTGTATTTACAAGGCTTGTTGTGAAGAATGGGCGGAGATCCGCCCGTCAAAACCGGTAGGGGCTCGACTCCCCTATGCTTAGAGGAAAAACATGGACGCTATAGTTGCAGTATATTCCGATTGGGGTATCGGCGCGGACGGTACCCAGCCGGTCGTTCTCAAGGCCGACAGAGCACACTTCGTGGCGCTCACGAAGGGCAGGACGGTCATCGTCGGACGCCGCACGCTGGGCGATTTCCCCGGCGGCAGACCCCTGAAAAACCGCCGGAACATCGTCATCACAAGGCAGAATATCACGATCGACGGCGCGGAGACCGCCCATAGCGCCGCTGAGGCGGCATCCCTCTGCGGGGGCGATGCGCTGGTGCTCGGCGGGGCGAGCGTGTTCCGCGAGTTTTTCCCTTATCTCAACAGGGTGTTCGTCACGAAGATCGGCTGCCGTCCGGAGTCGGACAGCTTCTTCCCGAATCTCGACGACGACCCTGCGTGGGAGGTCACGGACCCCGGCGAGGAGCTGTGCGAGGACGGGGTCTCATACAGATTTGTGTGCTACGAAAGGAAATGAGCGATGAAGAAGACGATTTTTGCCGCCTTTTTGCTCTGCGCCCTGCTGCTTACAGGCTGCGGAGGCAATGAAACAGTAAGCGATACCAAGCCTGAGGCCACAGAGGTCGTGCTCAGCGCCGGCGACTGCTTCAAGGTCAGCGAGGAGCACTCAAACGGCGTCACGCGGTACAGCTACAGCGTCACCGAGAAAAACGGCGAAACGCTTGAGAGCGCGCTCTGCACCGAGCAGCCGCAGGTGGCCATAATAAACCCGGACCTGCTCGGCATCCGCTTCACCTCCGACGAGCACGTCTTCTGCCGCTATTACGACGTTAAAAGGGGTCTTGTCTCCGAGTCGTTTTTCAATGCTTTCTGGGATAACGGCGAGCTCGTAGCGTACAACGACTATGAAAACGGCCACAAGATGGTGGTGCGAAGCATATTTGACAAAAACGGCTATTACTATGAAACCGCGGTCGACTGCCCGTCCTGGAAGCTGACCGTCACCTCCTGCGAGCTGAACGGGGAAACGGGCGAGCTGACCGTGGGCTATGTGTACGGTGCCAACAACACCGAGGGCACGGTAAAGCTCCCTACCGCCGCGCCGGACGAGCCCTGACACGGGATAAGGATAATATGATAAAAGACCTGCAATACCGGGTATTGCAGGTCTTTTTCCTGTCGTTTCTGGATTATCAATTGTCGTTACT
>CALZAG010000142.1 GCA_945613045.1 uncultured Clostridia bacterium
GGTGCTTTTGCCCGAGCCCGTGTGTCCGATAAGGCCGACGAGCTGTCCGTGAGGTATCTCTACATTTATATTATCTATTGCAACCTTTTCAAAGGGCGTATCCGCGCTGTAAACATGGCGCAGACCGCTGACTTTAATCTCTGACATACTTTGCGATTTCCTTTGCACAGCTTTCGACGCCAAGCGCCGTGAGAGGCAGGCTCCAGCCTCTTTTATTGAGCTCATAAATCAGCTCCGTAGTCGCCGGCACCGCGAGCCCCTCGTTTCTCATGAGCTCCACCTGAGAGAACACGCTTTCCGGACTGCCGTCAGCGGCGATATGGCCGTTTGACATGACGATGACCCTGTCAGCCCCGGTGCATTCGGACATATGGTGCGTTATGAGCACGACCGTTATTCCCTTTTCGCGGCACAGCTTAGTGACGGTCTCAATGACCTCGCGCCTGCCCTTGGGGTCGAGCATGGCCGTCGGCTCGTCAAGCACTATGACCTCAGGCTCCATCGCTATGACTCCCGCGATGGCGACGCGCTGCTTCTGGCCGCCGGACAGAAGATGCGGAGCGTGCATCTTAAATTCGTACATATCGACCTGTCTGAGCGCCTTATCCACACGCTCGCGTATCTCCGCCGGGGCAACGCCCAGATTCTCCGGAGCGAAGGCCACGTCATCCTCAACGACGTTTGCGACTATCTGGTTATCGGGGTTCTGGAACACCATTCCCACGGTGCGCCTGATATCCAGAAGCCTGTCCTCATCGGCGGTATCGATGCCGTTTATGAGCACCTTGCCCTCGGTGGGCAGAAGTATTGCGTTTAAGTGCTTTGCAAGGGTGCTTTTACCCGAGCCGTTATGGCCCAGCACAGCCACAAAGCTGCCCTTTTCGATCTCAAGGCTCACTCCGCACAGGCTTTCCATCTCATCGCCCGGGTAGGTATAATGCAGGTTTTTTATTTCGATTATAGAACTCATGCTCAGTCCTTCTCCCACCGGCAGGTAGCGCCGCAGGGCAGCACAAGGCCGGAATCGGTAACGGGAAGCCCCAGCTCACGGCTTTCGGAGCGTCCGCCGAATTTTTTTGTAAATATGCTCTCCGCAACGTAGGAAAGCACGGAGGCCGAAAGCCCCGTGGTATATGAATTGATGATGACGAACAGCGGATCGTCGGAGAGCACGCCGGCGCACAGCGACACGAAGGGCCACAGATTCTGCTCCAGCTTCCATATCTCGCCGCCGGGCCCCCTCCCGTAGGATGGAGGGTCCATGATGATGGCGTCGTACTTCCTGCCGCGGCGTATCTCCCGCTCGACGAACTTGGTGCAGTCGTCAACTATCCAGCGTATGGGAGCCTCCGACAGTCCCGACGCGGCGGCGTTTTCCTTCGCCCACGCGACCATGCCCTTGGCAGCGTCCACATGACACACGCTCGCCCCCGCCTTAGCGCAGGCGACGGTGGCAGCACCCGTATAGGCAAACAGATTCAGCACGTTTACCGGCCTTCCGGCGGAGCGGATCTTCTCCATGGCATAATCCCAGTTGCAGGCCTGCTCGGGGAACAGTCCCGTGTGCTTGAAGTTCATGGGCTTTACGTTGAAAGTGAGCTCGCCGTAGCTTATCCTCCAGCTTGCGGGCAGTCCGCCCTTGTCCCACGCTCCGCCGCCGGTCTGGCTGCGGCGGTATCTTCCGTCGCGGCAGCTCCAGCGTTCATCCTCTCTCGGAGTGTCCCAGATAGCCTGAGGGTCGGGTCTTACCAGGTAATAGCTACCCCAGCGCTCAAGCTTTTCGCCGCCTGAGCAGTCCAGAAGTTCAAAGTCCTGCCATTTATCTGAAATCCACATTAGATATACCTATCCTAATTATAATATAGCATATTATTTTAGCACTAAAAACACATACTTGCAAGCAGAATAAGTTAATTCCGATGCATACGTTTTCGGGTGGAGTATTAGACCGCATCAGGGCAGACTCCCTGCTCTAACGCCATAGGTTTTAAGTTTTAACACATTCTTAATTAATTTAAAGTACTTTAATATTTAAAAGCTCTTGACAAAGCCTATGCGGCTGTGTATATTAAGTGTATGGCAACAAACCACACAGTTACTTGGAGGGATCAAGCAGTATGATCAATATAAACTTCCGAGACCCCAGACCTATATATGAGCAGATAAAGGACGGACTGCGACGTCTCATTCTGTCGGGTGCGCTGCCGGCTGACAGCAAGATCCCCTCGGTGCGTGAAATGGCCTCCGACCTCGCCATCAACCCCAGCACCATCCAGAGGGCTTACCGTGAGCTGGAAGCGGAGGGCTACATCTGCTCCGTGCCCGGGAAGGGCAGCTTCGTCGCGGCAAGAAGCGAGGCTGACTCCCTGCGCATTACTGAGCTTCTCGGCAAATTTGACGAGCTCGTTACAGAGCTCAGCTATGTCGGCGTCACCGCTTCCGCGCTTATCGACCGACTGAAAGGAGAAGAACATCATGATTGAAGTCAAAAACGTCGTGAAGGAATTTGACGGCTTCCGTGCGCTTGACGATATGACCATGACGGTACCCAAAGGCTCGGTCTACGGTCTTGTCGGCCCCAACGGCGCAGGAAAAAGTACCATCATACGCCACCTGACGGGCATTTACAGGCAGGACTCCGGTGAGATACTGGTCGAGGGTGTTCCGGTGTTCGAGACCCCTGAGGTCAAAAGCCGCATCGCCTACATTCCGGACGATATCTTCTATTTTTCAAACGCCAGCATACGCGAGATGGCGGATTTCTACCGCAGCGTATATCCTCACTTCGACGAGGAGCGCTTTAAAAAGCTCGGTGATGTGTTCAAGCTCGACCAAAAGCGCCAGATGCGCAGGCTTTCCAAGGGCATGCAGAAGCAGGCCGCCTTCTGGGTAGCGGTCTCGCTTAGGCCGGAGATACTCATTCTCGACGAGCCGGTCGACGGGCTCGACCCCGTTATGCGCCGACAGATATGGAGCATCATCATGGCCGACGTCGCCGAAAACGGCACGACGGTGCTCGTGTCCTCGCACAATCTGCGCGAGCTTGAGGACGTTTGCGATCATGTCGGTATCATGAACAATGGCCGGATAATGATCGAGCGCTCACTCGCCGATCTTCAGGAAAACATCGTAAAAATACAGCTTGCGCTGCCCGACGGCTGTATGCTTCCCGAGGGTCTTGACATCCTGCACAAATCGTCCACCGGCAGGCTGCAGTCGCTTATCATGCACGGCAGCGCCGACGAGCTTGAGGAAAGGCTCGCTGCGGCACAGCCTCTGTTTATCGACGTCGTTCCCCTCACTCTTGAGGAGATATTCATTTACGAGCTGGGAGGTGCAGACTATGAAGTCAAAGACATCGTTCTTTAACATGGGACTTTTCAAAAGCAGCCTTAAACGCTTCTGGCCACTGTGGACGGCTCATTTTGCCGTATGGTTCATCATTCTTCCCGTCGTAGTCCTTATTAATAACATCAGCGGAACATATTACCGGAACTTTACTCTTGAGCTGCTCGACGGCGTTATCGGCTTCCCTTCCGTGATATTCGCCTTCGTCATGGCCATCCTTTCGGCCATGGCAATGTACAGCTTCATGTACGCAAGCCGCAGCACCGGTCTTATCGCCTCGCTGCCGGTTAAGCGTGAGGCAGTGTTCGGCTCGGCATTCACGGCGGGTCTCCTGCCGGTTGTCGGCTCAAACCTTGTTATCGCCCTGCTGACGCTTCTGTGCTCCCTGGGCTGCGGCGGTGAGCTGGGGCTGGTGTTCAAGGCCATCGCAATATGGTTCGCGGTCTATTCCATGGAATATGTGGTGTTTTACGGCATCGCCTCCTTGACGGCAATGATGACCGGCAGTCTTCTAGTTCTTCCCGTGCTCTATGTTATCTTCAACTTTTTATTCATCGGCATGGAACAGATAGTCCGCATGATTCTCTCCGCCTTTGTCTGGGGCATGGAGAATTACGGCCTGAGCGCCGTTCTTGAATTCCTCTGCCCTCTTATTTTCCTCGGTTCAAATCTGGACATGGCGCTTGAGTTCGAGCCCGGCTACC
>CALZAG010000143.1 GCA_945613045.1 uncultured Clostridia bacterium
TCAAAGCCCAGGTACCAGCCGCGTTTGAGCAGCTCCGACGCCATCTCGCAGCTTCCGGAATAGCAGTGGAACACTCCGCGCAGGCCGGGGTAGTCGAGTACGATATCCAGACTGTCCCCGTGCGCCTCCCTGTCATGGACGATAACGGGCTTGTCAAGGCGCAGCGCAAGCTCTATCTGGCGGCGGAACAGGCTCTTCTGCTCATCCTTATGGCTCGCGTCCCAGTAATAGTCAAGGCCGATCTCTCCTATTGCCACGCATTTGGGGTGAGCGGCGAGCTTTTCAAGCTCGGCAAAGGCCGCGTCGGAGAGCTTATCTATATCCTCCGGATGCCAGCCCACAGCGGCGTACACGAAATCGTACCGCCCGGCAAGGGCTACGGCAGTTGTGCTGCTTTCAAGGTCGCAGCCCGGATTTACGATGAGCCCCACACCGCCGGAGGGCATGGAGTCGAGTATCTCATAACGGTCGGCGTTGAACGCGCCGCTGTCGTAATGCGCATGGGTATCAAAAAACACAATATCACCTCTGTTATTTACGCACATTATAACATTACTTGCTGTGACTGCGCAAGCTGTGATATAATATCCGCGAGGTGACGGTATGAAGGAGTATTACGACATTTTAATAAACGGCATACCCACCGGTATCAGGGTCCGCCGCATAATGCGCGGGAAGGCGTGGACGGGCGCGGAGCTTGATAACGGCGGCTTCGGAATTGCCATGCGCACCGCAGGTCAGAGCATAAAAAGGCTCTTTCCCTCCCTTGAGGGCATGGAGGCTGCAGAAGCAGCGCAGGCGGTCATGTCGTGGAACATGGAGGAAGCCTCAGAAGGCATGGCCGTCATAAACGCGTACTATAACTCACCGTCGCGGATGGTAAGCCTCGGCTGCCGTGACGATTACAATCGACGCGTCACCGCCGGCATGGAAACCAAGGGCAAAAAAATTGCCCTCATCGGGCATCTGAAGCTTCATCCGGATGCGCTGATGGGCGCAGAAAAGGTTTACATAATGGATAGAGAGCCCCATGAGGGAGATTATCCGGACTCTGCCTGTGAGTATATACTTCCAGGGTGCGATATCGTGATAATCACCGGCAGCGCCGCCGTGAACAAGACCATGCCGAGGCTGCTCGAGCTGTCCAAGTCTGCGCAGACCATAGTCGTCGGCCCGACGGTACCGCTTTGTCCGGAGCTCAAAAGCTGCGGCATAGCAAGGCTTTCCGGCCTGGTGGTGACGGACGTTGAGGGTATTACAGGCTGGATGACCGAGGTAAAAGGCAGCCCCTACCCCTTCGGCGAAACATTTACGATATAAGACAAATCTTGATAAAAATGCTCCCTGACAGCCGGGTGTTTAAGCGCGTGCCGGGGCGAGCATCGCTCGTCCGCGGACGGACATTGACCGTCCCGTAATGCTTTCTTATCCCGCTGCTCTGTAGGGGAGCATTTTTTATCAGTATTCTTCATCAAGCGGCTCCGCGCTGAATGCGGCGCTCAGATACAGGCGCAGGGGTTCGAAGCGGCGGATGGCCCCGGCGGCGGCCTTGGTGAAGCTCTCAAAGCTCGCCATGTCCTCCGGCGAGAAGTCCTGCTCGGCGGTATAATACTTATACTTCATCCACTCCGAAGCGGGGTGCCCGGGGTCGTAGCCCCGCGGCACGCGCTTCAGGCTCTTGCCCTGCATGACGATGCCGTTTTCGCGCACTATATCGTCAAGCTCCTCGTAGTTATACATGATATGCTCGCGCAGCCGCGTCAGGTCTTTTGGCTCCCACGGCCACGCGCCGCCCTCGATAAAGCAGCGCTCGTGGCTGATATGCAGATAGTAGCTCAGGGGCAGAAAATTCTTCTTGTGCGGAGAAAAATATGCTCTGAATGCGGGGTTATACGGCTCCTTGCCCCTGCTGTAGCGCATATCGCGCGGTATGCGGTACATGAAAATTTTCGGGTTTTCAAATATAAGGCTCTCGCCTATAGACGGCGCCTCCTGCGCGACGACGAATTTCATGATGTCCAGAAGCATGAGAAAATCCTCCCGCGCTTCCTCGTATTGCTTATGGTTATCGTGGAACCATGTGCGGTCGTTGTTCCTGCTCAGGGCCTCCGTGTAGGCCAGCATGCGGTCAAAATTCATTAAAACAGTCCTGTTATCCTTCCGTTTTCGTCTATATCTATGCCCTCGGCGGCAGGCCGCTTAGGAAGCCCCGGCATCGTCATTATATTCCCCGCCAGCGCTACTATAAAGCCCGCGCCGGCGGAAACCTTGACGTTTCTTATCGTGACGGTGAAATCCTCAGGCGCGCCCAGCTTCTGGGGGTCGTCACTGAAGCTGCTCTGTGTTTTTGCTATGCAGACCGGCAGCTTCCCGAAGCCCAGCCCGGTAAGGTGCTCTGCATGAGCCCTTGCCTCGGGCGTGAGAACTGCTCTGCTGCCGCCGTAGATTTTCGTCACAACGGCATTGAGCTTATCCTCTATGCCGCAGTCAAGCTCATAGCAGTATCGGAAGTCCGGTTTTTCCCCGCGGCAGAGCCTGACAGTTTCTTCGGCAAGCTCCACAGCGCCCGCTCCGCCCTTCGCCCAAGCCTCGGACAGCACAGCCTTGACGCCGAGCTTTGCGCATTTTTCGGTGATATATTCTATCTCGTCCTCCGTATCCGTCGGGAAGCGGTTTATCGCCACAACGCAGGGCAGCCCGTATACGTCTTTTATATTTTTAACATGGCGCACAAGATTCGGCATGCCTTTTTCGAGTGCGTCAATATCTTCGACATCCAGCTCGTTTTTCGCTCTGCCGCCGTGCATTTTCAAGGCTCTTACCGTCGCAACGACGACAACTGCAGAGGGAACGAGCCCATCCGAGCGGCATTTTATATCGAGGAACTTTTCCGCGCCGAGATCCGCGCCGAAGCCGGCCTCCGTCACGACGTAGTCGGCGGAGTTCAGCGCCATTTTAGTTGCAAGCACCGAGCTGCAGCCGTGGGCGATATTGGCAAAGGGCCCGCCGTGGACAAACGCTGGGGTACCCTCAAGAGTCTGCACAAGGTTGGGCTTCACAGCGTCCTTCAGCAAAGCCGTCATCGCTCCCTGAGCCTTGAGCTGACGGCAGGTCACCGGAGCTCCGTCACGGTCGTAACCCACGACGATGCGGGAAATGCGCTCCTTAAGATCTGGCAGGGACTCGGCGAGGCAGAGTATGGCCATGATCTCGCTCGCAACGGTGATATCAAAGCCGTCATGCCGCTCAACGCCGTCCATGTCGCCGCCCAGGCCGTTGATTATGAAGCGGAGCTGACGGTCGTTCATGTCAAGGCAGCGCTTCCATGTTATCTTATTTATATCTATGCCGAGCTCGTTCCCCTGCAGTATGTGGTTATCCATCATGGCGGCAAGGAGATTGTTCGCAGCGCCGACGGCATGGATATCGCCGGTAAAATGCAGGTTTATGTCCTCCATGGGCACCACCTGCGCATATCCCCCGCCGCAGGCGCCTCCCTTCAGCCCGAACACCGGCCCAAGCGACGGCTCGCGCAGAGCAGCGGCGGAATCAAGGCCGATGCGCCGCAGAGCGTCGGCAAGTCCGATGGACGTCGTTGTCTTGCCCTCCCCGGCAGGCGTGGGCGTTATGGCGGTCACAAGTATAAGCTTGCCTCGTTTTTTGCCGCGCTCCTTGAGATAACCGAGGTCTATCTTGGCCTTATACTTCCCGTACTGCTCAATGTGTTTTTCGTCAATTCCCGCTTTCCGGGCTATATCCGCAACAGGGCTCATGGCGCAGCGCCGCGCGATTTCAAGATCCGTCAGTCTTTCCATGATGCTCCCTCCTTCCGGCTTACCGTTCTTTACATGATACTTTGTTTTCGCGCTTTTGTAAAGATACACTCGGCGGACTAACGGAAACACGGTGCAGGTCAACAGCCGGGCATATGATCTGTAATATGTATGCCCACATGGTCACAAATAATAATAATTCCGAATGCAAAAGCGTTCGGAATTTTTTGCACATCAAAGTACTGTTGATGCTCTCATTTTCAGG
>CALZAG010000144.1 GCA_945613045.1 uncultured Clostridia bacterium
GCTCACACGACCGTTACGGTGCCGTCAGGCTCCACGGTGATCTGCATACCTGTTTTCACATAGTCCAGAAACTCATCGCCCAGCTCGTCTATGACGGGCATTTTCGCATCTGTCCATATACTGCCGAGGATGGCTCCGGAGGCTGCAAGCGAATCAATGGTCATTGAAAACAGCATGCATGCCGGCTGTTTTCCCGATGAAAGCACCGTGTACAGCGCCATGCCTCCCGTTGTCGAGCCGATGGTCTGCGGAAGGCACAGAGCCTTTCCGATCATCGGCTTTTTGTACAGATCGGGATTGTTCTGGTCGCTGCATTTGACCTCTTTGTCGCCCATCATCATGGGGGTCTGGAAGCTTGCGAGCGTGTTGAAGCCGCCGTGGGATACGAGAGCCTCGGCCGTACAGCTTCCCGCAACTATAACTCTGCCCTTGAACTGCTTCATAGTCTGCCCTCCCTGCCGGTTATGATAGTGAGTATCTCATCCTCGCTGTAAAAGCGCGCGCTTGAGTAGGTGCGCAGCTTGTTTGAGCAGGTGATGACCGCTTTCTTCTTGCACAGCGGGTTGTTCATATACATCAGCGGACACAGACTGCCCGTGATAACGCCGCAGCGCCTGAGCGTTTCGGCGTAGGGGGTCTTTTCAAATTCGCGCAGCACCGCGGAAGCCGCCGTGAACACCGTGGGAACGCTCACACGGCTCAGGCCGTTCTTATGCAGCCCCTCGTCTATGGCACGGGTCCAGTCGATGAGCTGCTGCAGGGTCAGGTGCGGGCAGCCGACAAAGCACAGGCGCGGCTTTGCGTCGGCGTTTTTCCAAACGACGGGATAGCTACTCTTAACGCGCTCAAGCTCCGCATCGTCGACGACGTATACCTGCGCGCCCTCTGTTATCAGGTCCTCGCCCATATCCTTTGCCTCCGGGGTGAGGTTTTCGATGTGGTACAGGCCCACCGCGCCGTTTGACGCCGTGGCCGCGCCGAAATCCTTGAGATAGGCGCAGGTCTTGTCGTCCAGCTCCGTGCCGAGCCACTTGTCAAGCCCCTTGATATAGGGCACCTGCTCCATGACCTTCATGCCTATGGCCGAGCCGAGAAGCTGAGCCTCGGGCATTTTTTCGCATCTGACCTCGACCACCCACGACGCCTTGCGCCCCTCGTCCGTGAGCAGGCCGAATTCGGGCACAAAGCCCGCGATAGACCCGAAGAGCTCGATTATGCCCGAGTTGCGGTTGCACCTGGCGCCGAGGACCGAGTTGGCGTAGACGACGGCGCTCGATTCCGCCCATGACAGCACCTCGCCGCGCTTTGGTATGTTGCCCACCTGCGGAAGATAACAGGTGCAGGTGTAGTCGTCGTCGGAGGTCAGGCCGAGCTTGTGCATCTGTTCCTCGAGCCGGTCCTGCTGGCTGTACATGAATTTTTTGAACACGAGCTTCTCAAGCGGGCTTGCAGGCACTTTGTCGTCCATGGGTCTCGGGTCGGCGGTGAATCTCTGCCCGCCGGTCAGACCTGCCTCTATAAGCTCGTTGTACAGGTCGTACACGGGCTTCATGATGCCAAGCCCAAAGGATATGACCGTGTGCCCGTATTGGCCGGTGATGGGAACCATACGCTCGGCGCGGAAGGTGTCGCCGTATGCCACGAGCGTTTCCATGACCTTCGCC
Organism: uncultured Clostridia bacterium; assembly: GCA_945613045.1. Lineage (GTDB taxonomy): Bacteria > Bacillota > Clostridia > Oscillospirales > Oscillospiraceae > F23-B02. The sequence goes on from CALZAG010000144.1 coordinate 1,665, forward strand.
ATGGTCTCGCCCCGGGCTCCGTCCAGTATCGCCTGCTGCTCCTGTGAAAGCTTCATAACGTCACTCCCTTGAATTAATCGGTTTATTAAATGACGCCCGATACGGAGGTCCTGCCGGCCGTATCGGGCATAGTCTGCGGTTAAGTTATACGATCGTTGACGCGGGGACCTCGATGACAATGTCGGACATGGCGAACGAGGAGCAGGGATGGATGTATCCGAACTCTATATCCGCGCGGCGACGGCCGTCGGTCTTTTCGGGAACGAAGACATTGCCGGAAAGCAGCCTGGAGCGGCACCATGCGCATTCGCCGCTGCGGCAGCGCGAGGGCGCGGCAATGCCCGCTCTCTCGATCGCGGTGAGCAGAGGCTCGTCGGCGGAGGCGGTGATGCTGTACTCCTTGCCGCACTGCACGACCTTGAGCGCGAAGGTCTTTCCGCGTATCTCCTCCGGATAACCGGGCTGATTCCAGGGATCTTTTATCATACCGAACAGCTCGCGGCGCACGAACTTGCGGCGCAGACCGAGCTTTTCGATCTCCGCGTCGAGGAAGTTGTACATCGCCTGAGGGCCGCACATGAATACGCTGTATTCCTCGCCGCCGTATTTTTTTATCAGCTCGGCGGTGATGAAGCCGTGCTCGTAGCCCTCCTTCTCCTCGTCGGAGAGGACGTGGACGACATGGACCTTGCTGCAGGCAGCACATACCTCGTCGAGCTCCTTCTTGTAGACGATGCCGTCCTCGGTGCGCGAGCCGAAGAGAATGGTCAGGTCAAAATCCTCGAGCCCGTCGCGGATGGCGTACGCCATGCCCATGAACGGGGTGATGCCCGAGCCGCCCGCGAGGGCGACGACCTTCTTCGCGTCGCGGATGCGGTCGTAGTAAAGGTGCCCCTGGGGGCCGGAAATTGTGACCTTCCGGCCGACCTGCCAGTTATCCTGGATGTACGGGCTGACGAAGCCCGCGTCGTCGCGCTTGACCGTGATGTTGTACTCGCCGCGCTTTGCCCATGCGGGGGAGCCGCACAGGGAGTAGGAGCGGGTCGTGACCGTGCCGCCTATGACAATGGAAACGCTTACATACTGCCCCGCCCTGTACGGCGCGAGGGGACGGCCGTCCTCGGTGCGGAGAACGATGGTCTTTGCGTCGGCGCCGTTGGGGCGGATATCGGCAACGACTACCTCCTGCCTGGCGGGGTGACGCTGCTTTGCCTTCTCGTTGGTGGTGAGAGTCTTGGGAAGGGGCGCCGCTGACGACGCCTGTATCGCCTTTTCGCGCACCTTGGGCATATTCTTGAACCTGAGCATATCCAGCGCGCCGATAAGACTTACTTTGTAGTTGAGTTTATCTGCCATGTCATCAAGCCTCCTCTGATCTCATCTCGGCAAGGGTCTTCTTTGCGAGCGTATCGCCGCTGAATATCGCCGAGTTGTAGCCGTCGCCGCGTATGCTCGCCGCGCCGACGAACTTGAGCCCCTTGACGGGGAACTCAGTACCCATCATCATCATGCGCGGCATCATGCTGTCCCAATCCTTCAGCTCGAAGCCGTAGGCCGCGCCCTGCGGGACGTTGACGTAGTTGCACATCGTCCACGGCGTCGCTATCTCCAGCTCCTCGATGTACGGAGTGACGATAATGCCCGTGCGCTCCTCAAAGAGCTTTATGAGCTTCTCGGCAAAGGCGGTCTTTGTTTCAACATAGTCGTCCTGCTCGACGTTCGCCCAGTCGTCCTCCATGAAGGTGCTCGTCAGCGAGACCACGCAGGTGCCCTCGGGCGAGAAGCCGGGGTTTACCACGTTGTAGCACACCATGACCTGATTGCAGTTGTCCTTTATGGTCTTGCCGCTTTCGTATTCGCTGACTGTATTCGCGGAGGTGGGGATGAAAATGGTGTAGTCCTTGATGCCCAGCTCCTCGGCGGTCTTGTCGAGACCCATATACACAACGAACATTCTCGCCGAGTAGGTGCGCGCGTTTCCGAGCTTGACCATACGCTCGGGAACTACCTCGGGAGGGCACATTGTAGCATACACCATGTTCTGGTTCATGTTACAGAGTATGTGCTTTGTCTCCACCGTGCCGCAGGTCGTTTCGACGCCTCTCACGGCCTTGTTCTCATCAAAAAGTATCTTTGTTGCGGTGCAGTTCATCCAGACCTCGCCGCCGAAGCTGCGGAAGCGCTCGAGCAGACCGGTCGTGAGCTCGTTGCTGGTCTTGTCGGGGATCCATGCTCCGTGGTTCACATACAGCCACAGCATGTTGACATACTGCAGGAAGGAAAGATGGTCGGCGTCAACGCCGAGATATCCCCAATAAGTGTTCATTATG
>CALZAG010000145.1 GCA_945613045.1 uncultured Clostridia bacterium
TTACGTCCTTAGCGTCCATATAAAGATACTTGCCGGCTGCGTCGGTAAAGCTGTACTTGCCGTTCTCGTCAACAGCTACCGTCCAGACAGCCGCGTCGGCGGGAACAGTCATCTTGCCGTCCGCTACCGTTGCCGCAGCAGATTCAAGCTCAAGCTTTGATTTACCATTTTTGTCCGTATAGGTGTACTCTGTGCCTGTCATGACCTTGCCTGCACCGGCATTATAGATCACGACCTGATCACCGGCGGCAATGGTATCGACCTTAGTCGCGGTGGTCGGAGTCTCTCCCTCTGCGAATACGGGGACCGCCAGGGAGAATACCATGGCGAGGACCAGCAGCAGAGAAAGCAGTTTCTTTGTGCTCTTCATTTTGTTCCTCCTAAAGTATTATTTGTTAGGTTTTGCTCTTTTACAGCGTGGGCGTGAGCCGGTGAAAGCCCCGCCGCATTCTGCCGTTCACCTTAAGTGTACCACATATTACTCTCTTTTTGTACAGAATTTTTCTCACCATATTGACTATTTTTTCGTGCAAAAATTTGTATAATTACACCAAGCGTCAAATAATTGGCGTATTGACTTTTTTATATTAAATGTTATTATAAGTTAGCCAAATTCTTTTTAAGGACTGCTTACTGTTTTATGATGTTTCTGAAAAGGATCCCCCGAAAAACGCTCAGGATCGGAATCGCTGCGCTCATTGCCGCCGCCCTTGTCCTGACGCTGCTGCTTTCATGGTTCGACGCCGGCGAGCTTACGCTGCTGAACACCCATTCCATGATGGATTGGAGACTCGGCGGCTCCATCGACGGAATCCGCAGTCCGGAGGACGCCAAGAATTATGACGACGAGCACTACGACTGGTTCGAGGACTCTGTCGGCGAAGGTATCGTCAGTCTTGACACCGATACGAAATACTATCTTGGCCGGCACCCGGACGCCGGTCTCGGAGGCTACAGGGTCATAGGCTTTTCCTCCTCGGAGAAGTATTATTCGGTCATGGGCATCCGCGTCGGCGACGATGAGCTGGAGGCCAAGACCGCCCTGCTCAATTATAACTTCAAAATGACCGGTGGCGGCTTCAACACCTGCCGCGCCGTCAAGGGCGACATCACCGTCGCGCTCAGCTTTGAGCACGGCGTTGTCACCAACATCGCGGCTTACCTCGACACTACGAGCTTTTTCGCCTGAGGCAGCCAGCCGCCACATCGAATAAGATTGGAGCGAAACATGAACAAATATCTTGACTTAGCCCCCGAGGTCGCGGAGGCACTTGAAAACGGCAGGCCCGTCGTCGCGCTGGAGAGCACCATCATCTCCCACGGCATGCCCTACCCCAAAAACGTTGAAACGGCCATGCTCGTCGAAAAGACGATCCGTGACAACGGCGCCGTTCCCGCCACCATCGCCGTCATCGGCGGCAGGCTCAAAGCCGGCCTGAGCCGCGAGGAGATCGAATACCTCGGCAAAGCCGGACGCGCGGTCGCAAAGGCGAGCCGCCGCGACCTTGCCGCGCTCGTCGCCGCGGGTAAGGACGGCGCGACCACCGTCACCACCACCATGATCATCGCACACATGGCGGGCATCGATATCTTCGCCACCGGCGGCATCGGCGGCGTTCACAGAGGCGCGGAAACCACCATGGACATTTCCGCCGACCTTGAGGAGCTCGGCAGCACCCCCGTCATGGTCGTCTGCGCGGGAGCCAAGAGCATTCTCGACCTCGGTCTGACGCTCGAATACCTTGAGACGAAGGGCGTTCCCGTCATCGGTTACGGCACCGACGAGCTGCCCGCGTTCTACACAAGGCAGAGCGGCTTCGGCGTCGATTACAGGGCCGATTCCCCCGCGCAGCTCGCCTCGATGTTCAGTGCTCAGAAGGAGCTCGGGATGAAGGGCGGTATGCTCGTAACCAACCCCATCCCCGAGGAATACGCCATGGACAAGGCGGTCATCGACGCCGCCATCGAGCAGGCGCTCAGGGAGAGCGTCGAGCAGGGTGTCCACGGCAAGGAGACCACCCCCTTCCTGCTTGCAAGAGTAGTCGAGCTCACCGGCGGCAGCTCGCTCGAGAGCAATATTCAGCTTGTCCTCAACAACGCAACGCTCGCGGCAAAGACCGCCGTCGAGCTGTGCAAGTGAATTTATAGTTCGATTCCGGCGTCCGCCATGGACGCCGGAATTATTTTGCATTCCATCAGGCTTGGTTATTGACAAGGCAGGCTGCGGCTTCAAGGGCTATGCGAGCATCTCAAAAGACTATAAGGAGGCGGGCAACGTCATGGCTAACCTCGGCATAATAACCTGCTTTGACAATCTAAAAAAGGAAGCTCCGGAGAGCTTCCTTTTTGTGTTTGTCATCTGTTTCTCATGACGGTCTTCATGCGCAGGCCGTGATCGAGGATGCTCTTGCGCAGGCGCAGGTTCCTGGGCGTGACCTCAAGAAGCTCATCGTCGGCAAGAAATTCAAGGCACTGCTCAAGGCTGAGCTGGCGGGGCGGGATGAGGCGCAGGGCCTCGTCCGAGCCGGAGGCGCGGGTATTCGTCAGGTGCTTGGTGCGGCAGACGTTCACCGCGACGTCGTCGGCCTTCGGGCAGACGCCGACGATCATTCCCGCGTAGACCTTCGTGCCGGGGGTGATGAACATCGCGCCGCGCTCCTGCGCGTTCCAGATTCCGTAGGCGACCGCCTCGCCGGTCTCAAACGCGATGAGCGAGCCGGTATTGCGGCGGGCGATATCGCCCTTATACGGCTCGTACCTTTCAAACACGGAGGCCATGATGCCCTCGCCCTTGGTGTCGGTGAGAAATTCGTTGCGGTAGCCGAAAAGGCCGCGGGAGGGTACGAGATACGTCAGCTTCACGCGGCTGCCAACGGGCAGCATCTCAACGAACTCGCCCTTGCGCGAGCCGAGCTTCTCCATGACCGAGCCCATGTAGTCCGAGGGCACGTCCACGACCACGCGCTCGACCGGCTCGCACAGCGCGCCGTCTATCTCCTGATACAGCACGCGGGGAGGCGAGACCTGGAACTCATAACCCTCGCGGCGCATGGTCTCTATCAGTATGCTCAGGCTCATTTCGCCGCGTCCTGCGACGTTGAAGGAATCGGTCGCGCCCTCGACGTCGCTCACGCGCAGGGACACGTCCTTGAGCGTCTCACGCATGAGGCGGTCGCGTATCTGGCGGGAGGTGACGAACTTGCCCTCGCGCCCTGCGAAGGGGCTGTCGTTGACGGAGAAGGTCATCTCCAGCGTGGGCGCGGAGATCTTCACAAAGGGCAGGGGCTCGGCCGCGCCTTTCGCGCAGACCGTGTCGCCGATAGTGACATCACCTATGCCGCTCATAGCGATTATATTGCCCGCTCCCGCTTCGGTCACGGGGACCCTGTTCAGTCCGTCAAACTCGTAGAGCGACACGGCCTTGGCCTTGAGCGGAACGGCGTCGGGTGCGTGATAGTTGCACACCTCGATCTCCTGATTCTGCTTTATAACGCCGCGCTCGATGCGGCCGATGGCTATGCGGCCGACGTATTCGTTGTAGTCGATGCTGGAGACCAGCATCTGGAAGGGGCTTTCAAGGTCCTGCTCGGGCTCGGGGATATACTCGAGTATAGTCTCGAACAGGGGCTTGAGGTCGGTGCCCTCGACGTCGGGGGAATAGCTGGCGGTGCCTTTCCTGCCGGAGCAGAAGAGCATGGGTGAATCCAACTGCTCGTCCGTCGCGTCAAGGTCCATAAGCAGCTCGAGCACCTCGTCGACGACCTCGTGTATGCGCTGGTCGGGGCGGTCGATCTTGTTGACGACGACGATGACGCGGTGGCCCAGCTCCAGCGCGCGGGAGAGGACGAATCGGGTCTGGGGCATGGGGCCCTCGGCGGCGTCGACAAGCAGGATGACGCCGTTGACCAT
>CALZAG010000146.1 GCA_945613045.1 uncultured Clostridia bacterium
GGTCTGCATTGGCTGCGAAAAGTGCATGAAGCGCTGTCCCATAAAGGCCATCAGTATGATTCCGCGCATATAGGAGGCAACGATGCCGTACACATTTAACGAAAACTGCATTGACTGCGAAAAGTGCGCCGAGCGCTGCGCTGCGGGCGCGGTCATCGTCCTGCGTGACGGCGGGCACATCCGCTGCGAGGTCGACCAGGATCTCTGCGTGTCCTGCGGGCACTGCGGCTATATCTGCGAAAAGTCCGCGGTCATTGACGACAAGGGCGTGACCGCAAGATATGTCCCCGTCAGCAAGTGGAAGTCGCCCTCCATCGACCTTGATAAATGCACTGGCTGTATGCTCTGCGTCGAGGTATGTCCCGAATACGCGCTGGCCATCTCAAAACCCCGCGCCCCCGGCGACATTAACACCTTCGCCTTTCTCGCGGAAACGGAAAAATGCATGGGCTGCGGTATGTGCGCAGGACGCTGCCCGGTCGGTGCCATCGACATGGTATAAACACATATGCTTAATGTTTGTACGCCCGAAGAGGCACTTAATATAATACGCCGCGAATTTGCGGGCAGCGCCGCCGAAACGGAGGTGCTGCCCTTGTCGGCTTGCCTTGGCAGAGTTTTGGCCGAGGATATCACGGCGAATGAATATGTTCCCGATTTTGACCGCAGCACCGTTGACGGCTACGCCGTCAGAGCATCCGACACCTTCGGCTGCTCCGACTCCATGCCCGCGATACTGAAGCTGCGCGGCATAGTCGGCATGGGAAAGGCCTCCGGCATCGTCCTGCGCGAGGGCGAGTGCGCCTATGTCCCCACCGGCGGCGAGATACCCGAGGGGGCCGACGCCATGGTCATGATCGAGCACGGCGAGAGCTACGGCAACGAGGAGATCGGCATTCTCAAGGCCGCCGCTCCCGGGAACAATATAATCTACCGCGGCGACGACGTATTTCCCGGGAAAACCGTGATACGGGCCGGAAGAGTCCTGCGCGCCGAGGATATTGGTGCGCTCGCCGCGCTTGGAATGTGCGGGGTAAAGCTCAAAAAGCGCCCCGTGGTGGGGATAATCTCCACCGGCGACGAGCTTGTTCCGGTGTCGCAAAGGCCGGAGGCCGGTCAGGTGCGGGATGTGAATTCCGATATGCTGGCGGCGTCGGTCGAGCTCTGCGGTGCCGAGGCAAAATGCTTCGGAATCGTGAAGGACGGTTATATGAAGCTCAGGGAAGCCATAGTCGGCCGGCTTGACGGCTGCGACGCCCTGCTCATATCCGGCGGCAGCTCCGTGGGGCAGATGGACTCCACCTGCGCCGTCATTGAGGAGCTGGGCACGCTTTTGCTGCACGGGATAGCCATGAAGCCCGGCAAGCCCACCATCATCGGCAAGATCGGCTCCAAGCCCGTTATCGGTCTGCCCGGACACCCCGCCGCGGCCTTTTTCGTCACCGATATCTTCGTTAAGGAACTCATCGCAGTCATGCTTGGTATAAAGCCGCGCGTTTTCAGCGTTTCGGCACGGCTGACCGAGGCCGTCAGCGCAAATCACGGCAGGGCCCAGTACTTGGGCGTCGTACTATCCGAGCTGGGCGGCAAATTATACGCAAGACCCGTCCGCAGCAAATCGGGGCTCATAAGCTCCCTTGCAGGCTGCGACGGATACTTCTGCATCCCCAGAGACAGCGAGGGCTGTGCAAAGGGCGATGAAATAACTGTGTTTCTGAGGTAGAGAATGGCTTTTGAGTATCTTACCAATACGCCGCTCGAGCAGGCAAAAAGCGAATACCTTGAAAAGCTCAGGGAACTCGGCATGAGCCCCAAGGCCGAGCGCATATGCGCGTCCGGCTCCTGCGGGCGCATCACCGCCGAGCCCGTGTACGCGCGCATCTGCTCACCGCACTATCACGCCTGCGCTATGGACGGTATCGCCCTTGACGCACGGCTTACTTTCGGCGCGGGCGAAACCACGCCCGTCACGCTGACCGCGCAGCAATACATCGCGGTCGACACGGGCGACCCTCTCCCCGAGGGCTGCGACGCAGTTATCATGATAGAGGACGTTATTAAAAACGACGACGGCTCTGTGGCGCTTTATTCCGCCGCCGCGCCGTGGCAGCACGTACGGCAGATCGGCGAGGATATATGCGCCGGTGAAATGCTTCTGCCTGCCGGTGTGGAGATAAGCCCCGCGGCGATAGGCGCTATGATAGCGGGCGGCTGCCTTGAGATAAGCGTTATTAAAAAACCCGTAGTCGGCATTATCCCCACAGGCGACGAGGTCGTTCCCCCCACCGCCGAGCCTAAGCCCGGCGATATTCTGGAGTTTAACTCCTCCATATTCTCTGCCATGGTGGAAAAATGGGGCGGTACGAGCAAGGTATACCCCATCGTTCCGGACAAGCCGGAGCTTCTTAAAGCGGCCCTCAGCGACGCTGTAGAGACCTGCGACGCCGTTTTGCTGAACGCGGGCTCCTCCGCCGGACGTGACGATTACTCTGTGTCAACAATACGCGAGCTGGGCGGGGTCCTGTACCACGGCATAGCGATAAAGCCCGGCAAGCCCGCCATACTGGGCTATTGCGGCCCGAAGCCCGTCCTCGGCGTTCCGGGCTATCCCGTTTCGGGTATAATCGTGATCGAAGAATTCTTAAAGCCCATTCTGGAACTCCTCGGCGGCACGAAAAAGGACAGCGCGGAGCTCGTATCAGCAGTTTTATCCCGTCCCGTAGTCTCCGGGCTTAAATACAGGGAGTTTGTGCGAGTGCGTATGGGATGCGTGGGCGGTAAGCTCATCGCCTCCCCCCTCAACCGCGGCGCAGGCGTCGTGTCCTCATTTATGAAGGCCGACGGAATCCTTGAGATACCGCAGGGCTGCGAAGGCATGGAGGCAGGCGCCGAGGTCAGCGTCCGGCTGCTTCGCCCAAAGGCGGAGCTTGAAGCGAGCCTTGTCGTTATCGGCAGCCATGATCCCCTGCTCGATGAGCTCGGGAATATGCTCCATCAATGCTGCGGGGAGCTTTACATGAGTTCTTCCCACGTCGGCTCCATGGGCGGCATCATGGCCGTCCGCCGCGGTGAGGCCCACGCCGCCGGCTGTCACCTGCTCAACGAATCCGACGGCAGCTACAATACCGCCTACATAAAGCGGTATTTTCCCAACGGCGGGGTGCGTCTTGTCGAGTGCGTCGGGCGAACTCAGGGCATCATGGTGCAGAAAAACAACCCCCTCGGCATCTCCTGCCTTGAGGATCTGTTCAGAGGAAATATTAGTTATGTAAACCGGCAAAAGGGCTCCGGCACCCGCGTGCTGCTGGATTATCTGTGCAGAACAAAAGGGCTGGAGACGGATAAGCTGTACGGATATGAGCGCGAGGAGCTGACGCACACGGCAGTCGCGGCGCAGATAGCCGCAGGCAGCGCCGATGCGGGACTGGGCATTTACTCGGCGGCAAGGATGTATGACCTTGATTTCATCCCCGTCTGCGTCGAGCAGTACGACCTGCTCATACCCGATCACGCATGGGATACTCCGATGGTGCAGAAGCTCATCGGGATCATGAAGAGCGACGGATTCAGGCAGCGCCTTACGGATATGGGCGGCTACACAGTGGACAGGCCCGGCGAGGTTCGGGAGAGGTTTTAGGAGGGTCCTTATGAGCTACAAAGCAGCAGTCATTACGGTCAGCGACAAATGCAGCATCGGCGAACGCGTCGACACCAGCGGCCCCGCGGTGGCGGGAATGCTGAAGGACGCAGGCTTTGACGTTGTGTACACCGGCATAGTCCCCGACAACAGGAGCGAGATATCTGACGAGCTCGCCAAATGCGTGGAGCAAGGGGCCGACATTGTGATCTCCACCGGCGGTACGGGCTTTTCCCTGCGTGACGTTACTCCGGAGGCGACCCGCG
>CALZAG010000147.1 GCA_945613045.1 uncultured Clostridia bacterium
CGGAAAGGAAAATACTTTGTTTTGAGCAGGGCGAGGTAGAGGGCCGCGCCGGCGGCCACGCCGAACACGCCCTGGATGAGATTCATCGGCACTCCGCCGATCGCCGCCGCGCCGTAGCCGAGAACAAACGCCTCATACACAAGGTAGCCGAGCACCATGACGGCCTCGCCGACGACGCCTGCGAACAGCGCTCTGACGAGCGGCTTCTTTATGAATTTGCTGCTCAGCAGCAGGCCCGCGACGAGCGCCACAAGGAACTTGACCGCGAAGGTGCCGGGGGCGTACAGGGCATAGCCGGAGAGGATATCCGCAAGGCAGGAGCCGAGACCCGCTGCCGCCGCGCCCCACCACGGCCCCAGAAGGAAGGCCGAAAGCAGCACGACCGCGTCGCCGGCATGGATGTAACCGCCGGTGGGGGTGGGTATCTTTATCACCATGGTCGCAACGCAGCTCAAAGCCGCGAAAAGTGCTGCAAACACTAACTTTTTCAAGGTGCTATCTTTCATCTTCCGTTCCTTTCTGGGCTTCATAAAGCGCCGTATAAATTCCATTTTTTTCTAATAACTCACGGTGGCTGCCGCGCTCTGCAATGCGTCCGTGCTCAATGACGGCAATGGTGTCGGCATTGCGGATGGTGGAAAGACGGTGGGCGATGACGATGCTCGTCCGGCCCCGGCTGAGCCGGTCGAGCGATGCCTGGATGCGCTGCTCGGTAACGGTGTCCAGCGCGCTGGTGGCCTCGTCGAGTATGAGTATGGGCGGGTTTTTGAGGAACACCCGCGCGATGGAGATACGCTGCTTCTGGCCGCCGGAGAGCATGACTCCCCGCTCGCCTATGTAGCTGTCGTAGCCGTCGGGCATCTGCATGATCTCGCTGTGTATCTCGGCAAGCTTCGCGGCCTGAATTATCTCCTCGTCGGTCGCGTCCGGCCTGCCGTAGCGGATATTTTCGCGTATCGTGCCGGCAAACATGAACACATCCTGCTGGATCATGCCGATGTTCCGGCGCAGGGAGGCCTGGGTAAGGCTGCGTATATCCTTGCCGTCAACGGTGATCCGGCCGCTGTCGGCCTCGTAAAAGCGCATGAGGAGCTGACACATGGTGGTCTTTCCGCCGCCGGAGGGGCCGATGAGCGCAAGGCATTTGCCCGGCTCAAGCTTTATGCTGATATCGTGCAGCACGGGCGTTTCGTCATAGCTGAAGCAGACGTTTTCAAACTCTATCCCGCCGCGCACGTCGGTAAGCTCGGCGGCGTTTTCCGCGTCGGTTATGCTCGGCTCGGTGCGCATGAGCTCAAGGAAGCGTTCAAAGCCCGCCGTGCCCTGCATATATATCTCGGCAAACTGCGCAAGCTTGCGCACGGGGGTGACGAAGGTGGTGACATACAGGGTGAAGGTGATGAGCTCGATGTAGTCGAGCTGACCCTTCATGACGAAAAAGCCGCCGGCGGCGATGACCGCCACGGGCATTATGCCGGTGGTGAACTCCATGCCGCTCATGAAAAGGCCCATCGCCTTGTAGTAACCGGTCTTGGCGCCGCGGTACAGGTCGTTCGCGGCTGTGAATTTATCCTGCTCGAGCTCCTCGTTGGCGAAGGCCTTGGCAGTGCGTATGCCGGACACGCCGTTTTCCAGTGCTGAGAAGATGACTCCGGTCTTGCGCTTGACCTCGATGTTCGCGTCGCGCATCCTCACGCGGCTTTTCATGGTAAACCACAGGCACAGCGGGAATATCACGACAAGCACCAGCGCAAGACGCCAGTTTATCGTGAACATGAGCGCCGTCGCGCCGACTATCGTGAGCGTGCAGATGAGTATGTTCTCCGGCCCGTGGTGGGCAAGCTCGGTTATCTCGAAAAGATCGCTCGTCAGGCGGCTCATCAGCGTACCTGTGCGGCTGCGGTCGAAAAAGTCGAAGGACAGCTCCTGAACGTGGCGGAACAGATCCTCGCGCATATTTGCCTCTATCCTGACGCCCATGCGGTGGCCGATGACGGTTATGACGTAGTACAGCACCGACTTGAGCAGGTACGCGGCAGCGATTATCGCCATGACGATGAAAAAGGTCTTGTACATGCTCTGCGGCAGGTAGGTCTGCATACTGTTTTTCGACACATACGGGAACACGAGGTCGATGGCCGCGACCAGCACCGAGCAGCCCATATCAATGAAAAAGAGCTTTTTTTCGTCCTTTATGTACGATACGAATATTTTAAAAGGTGATTGGTTGAAATCTTTCATTGAAATTTCTGTCTCTCCGCGACCGCTAACTCGTCGCAGCGGTTGTTGTACTCGTTCTCCGCGTGACCCTTGACCCAGTGGCAGCGCAGCTCGTGCGTTTCAGCCAGCTCCAGCAGCTCCGCCCAGAGGTCGGGATTGAGCGCGGGTTTTTTGTCGGCCTTTTTCCAGCCGTTTTTGCGCCACGAAAGCGCCCAGCCCTTGCTGAGCGCGTCGACGACGTATTTTGAGTCGGAGTAGAGCTCGACGATGCACGGCTCTTTCAGAGCGCGCAGCGCGGATATGACGCCCGTGAGCTCCATGCGGTTGTTCGTGGTCTGCCTTTCGCCGCCGGAAAGCTCCTTCGTGCGGCCGTTGTAGCGCAGAATCGCGCCCCAGCCGCCCGGCCCCGGGTTTCCCGAGCAGGCACCGTCGGTATAGATGGTTACCGTTTTCATATTCTTTTCCTATCGTTGCTGCATTTTAAATAATCGCTATTGCGGGTGCCCGACCTGTGATATTTCAGAAATCTTTACCGCACTCGCGCTCTGTTTCACATCGCTGCGAATTTTCACAGGCGGACGGCCAATGGCCGCCCCTACGGCAGCGCTTTTTAAGAACGCCGCATCATTTTATTTTTTCAATGCGCATATCATGGTCGGGGTTTTTCCACCTCATCCGTCGGCTCCGCCGACACCTTCCCCTCAAGGGGAAGGCTGTTTGCACAGCACTAAAGTTCAGGGTTCCTTTCTGAAAACCGCACACAGCAAGAATCGACCGGTAAGCTAACGACTTTGCCCTTGCCTTCCCCTTGAGGGGAAGGTGGCTCGCCGCCGGCGAGCCGGATGAGGTGGAAAAACCCCGTCACGGATATACCCAATGCCATTAAGAACGCGAGTGCAAAAGCGATAATTTCCAATATCACCGGTCGGGACAGCGCAAAAACGACGATTTCCATTCTCAAAGCGAATCGGCCGTGCGCCGAGCACTACAGGCCGTACTTTTTCAGGAGAATTTTGTACTCCTCTTTTTCGATAAGGCCGTTTTGGAGCATGGACTTGAGCTGCCTGCGACGCTTCTCGTCGTCGGGCATATTGTAGCTCGGCTCGACGTGCTCGTGACCGCCGTCGCAGTCGTCGAGATCGTTCTTTTTCATCTCCTGCGTGAGCACCTTGGAAAAGCTGCGCTTTGCGTCCTTTGCAAGCTTTTTGGGGTCAAAGCTCTCGGAGCCGAACGCACTTTTCTCAGACTGCGCAGAGGACGCGTCGCCGCTCTTTTGATTTGCCTGCTTGCTGAGGGTGTAGATGACATAGGCCATGACGCCTATTATCAAAAGCGGTATGATGATCCCGGCTCCGCCCACGCTCAGCAAAAAGACCGCGGCAACAACTATTATGCCGACTATGGAGTTGTTTTTCTTATCTTTACTGTTTTTGTTCACGGCTCAGTCTCCCTCCTCGCCGGAGCGGCGATGTAAATTGTCGTTATTTTTCCGTCCGCCGACAGGCGGGAAATAAAACGTCAGTTACCATTGTCACCGGTCGGGCACCGCAAAAGCGACATTTACCATTTTAAACGCGAATCGCTTTCCGCCAGCCGAGCACCGGACGAGCGATGCTCGGTCTTGGCAGACGGCCAATTCGGATTGAG
>CALZAG010000148.1 GCA_945613045.1 uncultured Clostridia bacterium
GGGATGGAGATAGGAGTGTAAACAATATAAAATTGTCAGTAAGCTGTCAGTTATAGTACCTGTACAGGAAGGTCACGACGTGGGCGCGGGTACAGGTCTCATAGGGCTTGAAGATGCTGTCTGAGTATCCGGTGACGATGCCCTCAGACACCGCCCAGTTGATCGCGGCCCGGTGTTCGCTGTCAAGGCCGGATATATCGGTGAAGCCCGCGCTTTTAAAGCTTTGCGGTGAGCCCGCGCAGCGCCACAGATACAGCACCATGTCGGCGCGCGAGCACTGCCGGTCAGGCCGGAAGGAGCTTCCGGATTCCGCTCCGGCTATGCCGTTTTTATTTGCCCAGAGGATGGCCTTATAGTAGGGGCTTGAGGATGAAACGTCCGAGAACGGGTTCGCGCCCGCGACCTGCGGAGAGCCCTCCGCCCTCCAGAGGAAGGTCAGCGCCTGAGCCTTGGTACAGGTGTTGTTGGGACGGAAGCTGCCGTCGCCGTAGCCGGCCGCGATGCCCTTTTCCGACGCCCACACGATGGCGGGGTAGTAGGGGCTTGCGGGGTTGGTGTCGCTGAACACACTGCCGTTGCCCACCGTCACGCGGACCGGGCAGGAATAGCTCCCGCATTTGACCGTGAGGGTCGCGGTACCGTTTGCGACGCCCTTGACGGTAAAGACGTTCACCTGAACGCCCGTGACCTTCACGACGTTGGGGTTTGAGCTCACGCAGGTGATTTCGGAGGTGGCGTATATTGGGGTGGGGATGCCCTTGAGCTCCGCGGTGCCGCCCGCGGAGAGGGTAATGCTCGTTTTGTCGGCGGATATGCCGGTCGGCGCAACGTAAAAGCTGCTGCGCGAGCCGGAATAGCTGCCGCCTGCGAAAAGCTGCTCCCAATGCCGGCTGTACCTTGAAGCGGAGGAGCTCGTGTAATAATAGCCGACGCCGAGGTGGCTGTATTTGCCGTTTAAAATGTTGCTCCGGTGTCCGGAGGAGTTGAGCCATGTCGTGACGACCTCGCAGGGGTCGGCCTGACCGGCAGCGATGTTTTCGGCGGCGCTTGAGTAGCTTATGCCGCTGTCGCTCAGCACGGTGTACCACGCGCTGCCGTTCGGGCGGGTGTGGCTGAAGCTGCGCGATATCTCAACGGCGCGTTTATCAGCCGCGGCATCGAGCGCGTCGGTAGTCTGCAGCTTTGAAAGGCCATGCCTTGTGCGCTCGAGATTCGTCCAGAAAAGCACCGCGTTTTCGTAATATTCATCGGTTGTTTTTGCGCTGGCTTTGGGTGTGACGGCCGCGCAGAGCAGTATTATGATCGCCAGCAGCACGCTCAGAGCACGCAGCACCCGGGTCTTTTGAAGATCGGTCATTGTATTCTCCCGTGTTTGTATTCGGCAGTTGACCGCGATACCCCCAAGCCGGCCGGCAAACCGTCAAAAATCGCGCTCACCAATAAAAGACGGCAAAAATCCCTCCATATTTCTCTTTTTTGTGAAAAAACCTTATCGCCCCTGACAGCAGGAGCGATAAGGCAGCATATTTTAAGAACATCCCCTCATTGTAGGGGCGAGCATCGCTCGTCCGCTTGTGAAAATTCGCAGCGACGGAAACAGAGCGCGAGTGAAATAGAGAACACTTCCGATGTTAACGGTCGGGCGCCGGTAAAAACGACTGTTTGAAGCGCTAATCCGAATTGCCCCTCCGGTGAGGAGCGGGCGAGCGATGCTCGCCCCTACGACCTGTATTTTTTGTGGCTTTGTCATTTAGAAAATGGCAATTTACCGAACAGCTCCGCAGAACATAATCGGGTCATTGCAAAAACGGCAAGCGCCATTCTCAACGCGGATTGGCCGTGCGCCGAGCACCGGCAGCCGCCGGATGCCAAGACTTACGGCAGGACGGCGGTGAAGGTGATGCTTTTGCCGTCGGCCGTTTTGGCGTTTATGCTGCCGCCGTGGGCCTCGGCCGCGGCTCTGGCTATGGACAGCCCCACGCCCGTGCCGCCGCCTGAGCCCGAGCGCGATTTGTCGGCGCGGTAGAAGCGGTCGAAAAAGCGGTCGATGTCAGTAAGCGCGGCGGGGTCGCAGGTGTTGTACGCCTCGATAACGCAGTTTTTCCGATGCCTATATATCCTGAGACTTATGCTGCCGCCGGGGTCGCAGTATTTGAAGGCGTTGTCCAGCAGAATGGATATCATCTGCTGCACCAGAGCTCTGTCGCCGACGAGGCTGAGGCTGTCCTCGATGCTGCGCTCAAACCGCAGGCCCCGGGCGTCGGCGAGGGAGGTAAAGGGGTCGGAGGCTTCCCACGCGGCGTCGCTAAGGGAAAACTCCGCCTTGTCGGGCAGGGGCACGCCCTCGTCCAGCCGCGAAAGGGTGACGAGGTTTGTGACCAGCTTCGAGAGCCGGCGGCACTGACGGCGGATGTTATCGACCCACTCGTTGTCCTCGTCGGCCAGGGCGAGGACGTCGGCGCTGGTGGAGATGGAGGTCAGGGGGGTCTTGAGCTCATGTCCCGCGTCGGTTATGAACTGCTTCTGCAGCTCAATATTCTTCACATACGGCTCTATCGCCCGCCGCGAGAAGGCCGAGACGAGCGCGAACATCAGCAGCAGGCTCAGCCCCGCCGTGACGCATGACACGATAAGCAGCGTGCGCATCGCCTGAAGCTCCTGCGAGGCGTTGAGAAACACGACGGTGTAATAGCCGCTGCCGCTGCTGACGGCGTAGCGGTACTCGCCGCTGTAGCCCTGCTGCCTGCCGGAGTCGATGACGTCGGCGGCGTACTGCGCCGCCTCCGCAGCCGTGACGGAGGCGATATAGTCGCTGAATACCCGCACGGTGTTCCGGTTCGTGTCGAGCTGCACCCAGAAGTAGCGCGTCATGTACCTGGCCTCCGGAGAGCGGTCGCCGAAGATGCCCGAGAGCGGGTAATCGGGCTCGCCGTAGGCCGCCGCGCCGCCCCAGACCGACATGGCGTCAAGGGTGGAATCGAGCCTTTCGGTCGTTATATTGTAGTTCCATATATTCACCGCCAGCAGAAGCAGCAGCGTGACCGCGAAAATGGCGGCCATAGCCGCCGCGATGAAGCGGCGGCGCATTTTTTTGAGCATCAGCTTTCCTCCAGAGCGTATCCCGCTCCGCGAATGGTTTTTATCTCGATGTCCGCGTCAAGCTGCCTGAGCTTCTTGCGCAAAAATCCGATGTATGTCCACACGACGTCGATCTCGGCCTCCGAATCCAGACCCCAGACCTTGTCCATGAGGTACTCGGTCGAAAATACCCTGCCGCGGTTGCGCATGAACAGCTCCATGAGCTGGAACTCCTTGTTGCCCAGCCTCACGCTCCGCTCCCCCCTGCTGAGGGTGTAGCCGCTCAGGTCGAGCTTCGTTTCGCCCAGGCTGATGATGTCGGGCGTGTAGCTTCCGCTGCGGCGGGTGAGCGCCTTCACGCGGGAGACAAATTCGCTCGTGGCGAAGGGCTTGGGCAGGTAATCGTCCGCGCCCGCGTCCAGCCCCGCGACGCGGTCCTCGATCTCGCCCCTGGCGGTCAGAAACAGCACCGGCGAGCTCACGCCCGCGGCTCTGGCGCGCTTGAGCACCTCGAGGCCGTCAAGTCCAGGCATCATTATGTCCAGAACAACCGCGTCGTAGCTGACCGACAGCATATAATCGAGCGCGTCGAGCCCGTTGTGCACCATGTCGACGGAAAAACGGTTCTTCTCAAGTATCAGCTTCAGTGCCTTGGCGATACCGATCTCGTCCTCGGCGATAAGTACGCGCATTATTCTCACCTCACCCTACAGCATAGCGCTCCAAGTCAAAATCAGCCTGAAATCATTCTAACAGCAATACATTAAAAATCAAG
>CALZAG010000149.1 GCA_945613045.1 uncultured Clostridia bacterium
AAGGCCGCGGCCCAGCCGCGGTCTTTTGTTTTTTTCATATCTTTCTTATAAAAGCGCCGTTACTGCACCGGAGGCGCGAAATTGAGCGCGCGCGGCACGATCTCGATCGTGAACTTATTTTCGTAGATTATCTCGCCGTCGAGCGAATAGGCAAAGCCCTCGGGCGCCTCCACCTCGACCAGCTTAGCCTGACGGTAGACTATGACGTCCTTAAAGTCCTCGCGGTCGAGGTGCTCGCCGTTGGTGTAGGGCGTAAGTATCTGCAGGAAGCGCAGGCGGGAAATGGGTTTTGCAAGGCAGACCTCTATCAGTCCGTCGTCGAGCTTGGCGCGGGGCGCGCATTTGAAGGAGCCGCCGACATACTGCCCGTTTGCGACGGTGCACAGCAGGATCGTCCCCTCGGGGTTTATTACCTCGCCGTCGGCCTTGACGGTGCAGCGGTTCTTCATGCTCTTTACAAGCGCCTTTACGATGCCCTTGGTGTAGGAATTTTTGCTGCCGTGGCCGGTTTTGGCCCTGTCCTCGTTGACGGTGATGGCAACGGTCGTATCAAATCCGAAGTTGGTGACGTTGATGCTGTAGCGCTCGCCGACCTTGAGAACGTCGATCTTTTCTGCCTTGCCGCGAATGAGCTTTGACACGTCCGCGAAGGCCTCCTTGCCGCCGTAGCACTTGACAAAGTCGTTGCCGCTGCCGCAGGGGTAGCAGGAGACGGACACGTTCTCAACGCCCACCGCGGGGGAGAACACCTCGTTGATGGTGCCGTCGCCGCCGCAGGCGATAAAGCGCAGCTCCTCACCCTGCCGCCCGGCTATGGTCGCCTTCACGAACTCAGTCGCGTCGCCCACGGCCTTTGTGACGTATATCTCGCAGTCGTCCTTCTCGGGGAGCTGCTCGATCTGCGCCCTCAGTTTTTCCTCTGTTCCGCCCTCACCGGCAAGAGGGTTCACAACAAAGATATATTTCATGCTTTTTCCTCCCTATGATTATTTACTGTTTTTTGTTTTTAAATTTTACCACACTTTTCGACAGTTTTCTACGGCGAATATTGCGGTTGAAATAATATGCAGTATATGGTATCATACACACGGTATAAATAATATGGGAGAGATCGCATGAAATATCTGTTTCTCGCAATTTTCATTATTTCGAGCTCAATCCACCTTTACGCAAGCTTCAAAAGCAACTCCAAACTTCGTGCGCAGACCAAGGGCATTATCCTGCTGGCGCTGCTGGGCTGGTACTGCTGCAGCGTGAGCGACCCGCTGCCCATCGTCATTGCCGCCATACTCACAAGCTGGCTGGGTGATGTGCTGCTCATCCCCAAGGGCGTCAAATGGTTCTCAGCCGGCGGCATAAGCTTCCTGATATCCCATATATGCTTCGTCGCCGCCTACGCGTATCACGTTGACTTCTCCGTCGTTCCGCTCTGGCTCATCATCGCCGCGGCTGTCGCGTATATCGCCGTCACCGTGCTCGTCTTCCGCGGGCTCAGGCCGTATCTGCCGAAAAAGCTCTTCTATCCCATGGCGGCGTATCTTCTTGCAAACAGCGCAATGAACTGCTTCGCGCTGTATCAGCTTGTTTCCCTGCCCTGCCTTGCAACGGCGGTCACGTTTATCGGCGCGGTGCTGTTCTTCATCTCCGACTCAACCCTGTTCTACGTCAGATTTAAAAAGGACGGACGCCTCAAAACGCACTTTATCGTCATGCTCACCTACATACTCGCCGAGTTCCTCATTGTCGAGGGCTTCGTGCTTCTGGCGATTTAAAAAGGCAAAAGCAAAAACCGCAGACGCTTTGTCTGCGGTTTTTTAATGCTCATGCCTCCACGGTGTGGGACAGAAGGTAATCGGTCAGCATCTTGCAGTAGCCCGGCTCCATATGCACGCCGTCGGGGGAGGCGTCGTCGGGCAGGCTGCCGTCAGATGCAACGGCCTCGAAGCCGTCGACGAAATACACCTGCTTGGCCTCGCACATACCGAGGATGAGCCCGTTGAACATCTGCACCCTGTCGTTTGTCAGATGCGCCTGCTCCGCCGTTGCCTTCGCGCCGACGGGCATGATGCCGATGACATATATTTGCGCCTCGGGATGGGTCTGCTTTGCATGGTCGACCATATCGCCGTAGTACTCGATGAACTTATCCGTATCGTACCAGCCGAGCTCGTTGAGGCCGGTCATCATGTATATCTTGCCGTAGGTGCCGCCCTGCAGTGCCTCGGAAACCGTGACGGAGCCGGACGGAGTCTCAATATAGGGTTTTGTGAACACGTCCGCGACCGTGAGGCCGACGTGGGAAAAGTCCGCGGCGTACTCAAATTTCGCAAAGTTCATGATTCCCTTCATTCGGGAATCTCCGATGAAGGCCGCGTCCCTGAACCAGTCCTCGTCCTTGGGCGCGGAGGCGGGCACGGGCTTGGAGTAATCGTATTTCGGAGCTGCTGCCTCGGCCTGTCTGGCGGCATAATACTCCCCGGCAAGAGCAGCGGTCCCGTCGGCGTCGCCGAGCAGCTCCTGCATCTTATCGCGCACAGCCCCGGGCTCGGGCGCGACGATCAGCACGGCGCAGTCGCCCTCGGTGAAAATGATCGAATTATCCAGCATCTCCACGCTTTCGGGGCTGTAAAGCTCAAAGGAGGATCTCTGCATCTGTCGTCTTGCGTCCAGGGCGTCGGACAGGACCTTGACGTCCACGCCGTCGGCCGCGACGAGCACGCTTATCTCCTCGGCGCGGGAAGCGGAGGAATAGGCTATGGCATAGTCTCTGACCTGATCGGTCCCGATGCCGTAATAGTAATAGAATCGGTTTGCAAAGCTCTCGTCGTCCGAGGCCATGAGCAGATCGGTGCCTTCAAGCCCTGTCGACTGCAGCGCCGCCGCGGCAAGATCCTTTGCGGAGATATTGATTTTTTCGTCGTCACCGCCGCAGGCGCAGAGCGATAACAGGCAGACAGCGGCAAGCAATATGGCTATTACTCTCTTCATATCTGTACCCCTAAAAAATTGCTGTATTGACAGGATATCAATCAAGGCCCCACAGGTCAACATAATTCTGTAACTTTTGGCACAAATTTTCCGACGAAAAAAAGCGGCGATATTTGTGCAACTTTACTGTAGAAAAATACGGCGTCCTATATGTTGTGCTCCGCCTTTATCTGCGCATACAAGTCGTCTCTGTTCTCGGGCGTTATGATGTAAAGCTCGCAGTCGGGATGGCGGCGCACCGCCCTCAGGAAATCCGTGTTCTGCGCCTTGACGGCGGCAAAAACACTGTAATTGCCTGATAAAATCCGCATCACCTCGCGCTGGAACGCAGGCGCCGCGGACTCGAGCGTCCCTATCTCGTCCATAACCACGAGGCTGCCCTCGGGTATGCCTCTCAGGTAGGACACGGCAAGGCCGTCCATATATTCCGGATGCCGCTCGATACCCTCGTCGGAGATACTCATGATGACCTGTGCGTCCGTGATGTTCGCCGGCGGTTCGGCGACGTCGTACAGGTAGACATAAGATTTCCCGTCGGCTCCCGCGGGCAGCCGCACCGTTATGTACCCGCGCGGCGGAACGCCCATGTCCGCGATAAGCTTTCTTATCATTGTGGATTTGCCGGAATTTACATCCCCGCAGAGCAGAATCTTCATTTTTTCTCTCCTGTTGCAACTGCACTTGATATAGTCTGTTAAATGATATACAATAATATCACAAATACGACAAGCTTTCAACTTGTTGACGCTGAAAGGAGTTTGGAAATTATGGCAGAAAAAATCAACATTGAGGATCTGATGCTCGAAACCTACGCCGACAAAAGCGT
>CALZAG010000150.1 GCA_945613045.1 uncultured Clostridia bacterium
ATTCCTCTGCCCTCTTATTTTCCTCGGTTCAAATCTGGACATGGCGCTTGAGTTTGAGCCCGGCTCCCAGCTGGACGATCCCTTCTCAGGCTCTTATGACTATTCCGCCTGCACCTCAGTCAGCTTCGGCTCATGGTCCGTGCTGCTTATTTACTTCGCGGTCGGTATAGCGTTCTCGGCTATCGCCCTGCTCATGTTCCGCAAGCACAGGATGGAATCGGCCGGCGACGTTATCGCGGTACCCTGCCTGCGGCCGGTGTTCAAATACGGCGTGACTGCCTGCACCGCCCTGTGCGGCGGACTGCTTCTGTTCGTCATCTTCTCCTCCGTGTTTGACAGCCGCTCCGCGGCGCCGTTTATCATGATACCCTGCATGATAATATGCGCCTTCATCGGCTACTTCGGCTCGGAAATGCTGCTGAAAAAGAGCTTCCATGTGTTCCGCGGCGGCTGGACCGGCTTTATCGTTCTCTCCTGCCTCTGCGCCGTATTCACCTTCTGCTGTGATACGGATGTGCTTGGCATCGGCAGGATCGTACCCGATCCGGACAAGGTCGAGAGCATCGAAGTTTACGACGCCGGCCTTATCTCAAACCGGGACGTTATCAAGCAGTTCACCGAGCTTCAGAAGGAGATCATTGACGACCGCGACCGCTATATAGAGAATGATAATGCGTATGATTACGTCATGTTCCGGTACACTATGAAGGACGGCAGCGTTTTCAGCCGTCAGTACGACATAGACAACGACGAAAACTACAAGGCATATTACGACATTATCTCGTCGCCCGAGGTGCAGTTAGAGAGATTTACCCCCCCTGTGCCCGTTGACATCGAGCACTGCACCGGCGGATACTTCTACAGCACCTTCTACAGCTATGACGAATTCGGCAACGAAACGTCGCATGATTACCGTTTCTCCCTTTCCCCCGATCAGGCCGTTGATTTTTACCAAAACGCGCTCATCCCGGATATCAAGAGCGGCAACAAGGTCATCGATCGCGGCGAATATCCCTATTACGCCAGCCTTGAGATCTATCTGACCGATAAAAACGTCAGCTCCGATTACGAATCGGCATCATTTAACGATTCTTTGTGTGTTGATATCAACTCCGAATGCACCAATTGCCTGCGGTGGATAAAGGATAATCTGGGCGTCGATCTCGTGGCTCTTGCCGCAGAATATGATACCCAGGTGCAGTACTACGACTGATCCCGCGTATTTCTTATCCTCTCTTTATCTTTCTTCTTTCCTTACTCTCTGCCGATACGGCAGAGAGTAAGGAAATTTTTTTGCGTTTTTCAAACGCATCGCACTTCATCGCTTTAAATTATGTAGTTATGACTAAATATGCGGGAATGCATTGACAAATTTTTGTATACATTGTATAATATTCTTATCAGGAAAACAGAAACACAAAACTAAATGAATGGAGAAATGAAATGGAAAAAGAAATTCTTGAAAAAGCAGGCTTCGGTACCCGCGCTGTGCATGCAGGCAACATCAGGGATGCCCAGTACGGCTCACTGACAATGCCCATCTATCAGACCTCGACCTTCTATTTCAAAGACTGTGAACAGGGCGGCCGCCGCTTTGCCGGCGAGGAGGACGGCTATATCTACAGCCGTCTCGGAAATCCCACCACCACGGTCCTTGAAAACAAGATCGCAGCGCTTGAGGGCGGAGAGGCCTGCGCCGCAGCGGCCTCCGGTATGGGCGCCATCTCGTCCTGTCTGTGGTCCATTGCCGGTGCCGGAAAGCACATCATCGCTGACGAGACCCTTTACGGCTGCACCTTCGCGCTGCTGCAGCACGGCATGACCCAGTACGGTGTAGAAGTTACCTTCACCGACCTGAGCAAGCTCGAAAATCTCACCGCCAACCTCAAAGAGAACACCGTTGCCGTGTATCTCGAAACTCCGGCAAACCCCAACCTTAAGATCACCGACATCGAGCTTCTGGCAAAGACCGCGCATGAGTACAACAGGGACATCAAGGTCGTCTGCGACAACACCTTTGCCTCCCCCGCCCTTCAAACTCCGCTTAAGCTCGGAGCCGACGTTGTCGTACATTCCGCGACCAAGTACCTCAACGGTCACGGCGATGTTATAGCCGGCTTCGTCGTAGGTTCCGCGGAGTTTATAACCAAGGTCAAGATGTTCGGTCTCAAGGACATGACCGGCGCCACGATGGGGCCCTTTGAGGCATGGCTCATCCTCCGCGGCCTCAAGACCCTCGAGATACGCGTTGCGCGTCACACAGAAAGCGCCAGGAAGATCGCTGAATACCTGTACAACAACGACAAGGTCGAGCAGGTCAATTATCCCGGTCTCCCCACTCACCCCGGACACGAGATCGCAAAGAAGCAGATGAAGGACTTCGGCGGTATGATATCCTTCGAGGTAAAGGGCGGCAAGGAAGCCGGCATGAAGCTGTGCAACTCCCTTAAGCTTTGCACTATCGCCGTATCCCTCGGCGATGCCGAGACGCTTGTCGAGCACCCCGCCTCCATGACCCATTCCACCTACGGTCCTGAGGATCTTAAGGCCGCCGGCATCTCCGCCGGACTCATCCGCCTCTCCGTAGGCCTTGAAAACGCCGAGGACATAATCGCCGATCTCGAGCAGGCCTTCGCTCAGATCTGATAACCAAAACCGCAAAAAAATAAGCCCTCAGACCGAGGGCTTATTTTTTCATTGTATTAACATATCATTTGGTATTCAGCTTTTCCTCATTACGCATTTTTGCGCTGGCCGCAACGAGTCCGCCCAGAGCTACGAGGGCAATGACGTTGGGGATGACCATGAGCTGGTTGAACATATCGGTCAGCTCCCAAACGAGGTCGTTGGACAGCAGAGAGCCGAGAAACACGAACGCAACGGCGATTATCGAGTAAGGAAGAACGGCCTTCTTGCCGAAGAGATACTCAACATTGATGCGTCCGAAGAAGTTCCAGCCGATGATGGTGGAGAAAGCGAAGAACAGCAGGCATATCGCAACGAACGCACTGCCGATGCCGCTGCCGAACACACTGGAGAACGCAAGCTGTGCCAGGTTGGTCTTTGCAACGCCCAGCGCGGAGAGGTTTTCGGAGGTGGTCATGACACCCGCAAGGATGCCGTCGCCGGTGTACAGGGTGGAGATAACGACAAGCGCGGTCATGGTGAGGACGATGAAGGTGTCGATGAACACACCCATCATTGCAACGACGCCCTGCTCGTGAGGGGTCTTGACCTTGGCCTGAGCGTGAGCATGGGGAGTCGAGCCCATACCGGCTTCATTGGAGAACAGGCCGCGCTTTACGCCCTGGCTGATCGCCTGCTTAATCGCATAGCCGAGGCCGCCGCCGACGACAGCGGTCGGATTGAAGGCATACTTGAAAATGAGGCCGAAGGTTTCGGGGATATACTGGATGCGGCATATGAGAACGATAAGTCCGCCGACAATATAGATGACAGCCATGATGGGGACTATCTTTTCCGCGACCGCGGCAACGCGCTGGACGCCGCCAACGAATATTACGGCGGAGATGCCCGCGACCACCAGACCGACGATCCATGTGGGGATACCGAAGGCGGTGTTGCAGGATTCGCCGATGGAGTTCGACTGCACCATTGCGCCCATGAAGCCGAGCGCAAGGATGATTGCAACCGCGAAGAAGCCGGCCATGAACTTGCCGAATTTATTGTTGAATGCATGCTTTATGTAGTACACCGGGCCGCCTGATACGCTGCCGTCGGCGTTGACTACACGGGTCTTCTGAGCCAGCACGGCCTCGGCGTAGATCGTTGCCA
>CALZAG010000151.1 GCA_945613045.1 uncultured Clostridia bacterium
ATGGACAAGGAGCTTAATTTAAAGCTGCATCATGAGAATATGGAAGCCTTCGAATACATACTTAAGAATGTGGGGGAGGGGGTCTCCCCAGCGGTCTGGGCGGCCTGGGGCACTATCATAGAAAAGCGACCCTACCTCAGAGACTGTGTGCTTGACATGGTGGAGCTTGGGAAAAAGTACGGCGCAAGCTGGTTTTCAGCCGGCAAGCGGTCAAAAAAGGGCCATCCTCACCATCCGCTGTATCTGCGCAAGGACGCCGCGACGGAAGCTTTCGATATTGAGGAGTATCTTGAGGTGATAAAATGAAGCCGAGATTCAAAATCGCCGTGATCCAGCTGCGAACGGAGCTGGATAGGGCGCTCACCATGGAAAAGGCGGAACGCATGATAAAGGAAGCGGCGTCAAACGGCGCCAGGGTCGTCGCTCTTCCGGAGATGTGGAACTGCCCATACTCAAAGGAGTATTTCCGCCCCTTTGCCGAGGCGGAAAAGGGGCAGGCCAAGGAAGCCATGTCCCGATGGGCGCGTGAGAACGGAGTTATCCTTGTCGGCGGCTCGGTGCCTGAGCGGGTGGGCGATAAACTGTATAACACCTGCTTTATATTCGATAAGGACGGAAAACAGATAGCCCGCCACCGTAAGATACATTTATTTGACGTGGATATTGAGGGCGGTATACGATTCAAGGAGTCGAATAATTTTGCTCCGGGCGAGGATATAACGGTCTTCGACACCGAGTATGGCAGAATGGGAGTTCTGATTTGCTTCGATATGCGCTTTCCTGAGCTTGTACGCGCCATGGCAAACAGGGGAGCGGAGCTTATATTCTGCCCTGCGCAGTTTAATATGACTACGGGCCCCAAACACTGGGAGCTGACCATTCGGGCAAGAGCCATGGATAACGAGCTTTACTATGTCGGCGCCTCGGCGGCACGTTACGAGGGCTTTGCTTATGAGTGCTGGGGTCATTCCATGGTAGCAGGCCCCTTCGGTATGATCGAGGCAAGCTGTGATGAGACCGAGCAGATACTGTACTGCGATGTGGATCTGAACGAGGTCGACTCCGTGCGGCGGCAGCTTCCGACCTTCCTGCACCTGCGCGAGGATATATATGCGGTTGCAAAATAAGCGCTTTTTTACCAAAACCCGCGGCTTGACGCCGCGGGTTTTGTCATATTGTCCGAAATTAAAATAAGGTATTGCAAAAATGTGAATGAACAGGTATAATCTGCGAGAAAAGATTTTTAAAGACGGTTCAGAGAAGCCGGCAAAATCGCTCATATGGTGTTGCTATACATGGGTATAGCCATGATGTTGTGCGTCTTGCCGGTCTCGGCAGGGCGATTTTTCTTTTTGAGGTGAGAACATGAAGCTCAAGGCAAGACTGATGGACGAGGCAGCCATGAACCGGGCTCTCATGAGGATATCGCATGAGATAACCGAAAAGAACAAGGGCGTTGAAAACGTCATGCTGGTGGGCATACGCCGCCGCGGCGTGCCGATATCTGAGCGCATCTGTATGAATATCAAGAAGATAGAAGATATTTCAGTACCCTGCGGCTGCGTTGATATAAGCTTTTACAGAGACGACCTGAGCCATGAAAGCGAGTCGCCGGTCATCCACAAGGCGGATATCGGCGTTGACGTAAACGATAAGGACGTCGTTCTCGTGGACGATGTGCTGTACACGGGCCGAACGGCACGGGCCGCTATCGAGGCGGTGTTTTCCGTCGGCAGACCCCGCAGCATCCAGTTTGCCGTACTCGTTGACAGAGGCCACCGAGAGCTTCCCATAAGGGCCGATTATGTCGGTAAAAACGTGCCGACCTCCCGAAGCGAGCTTATTGAAGTAAGGCTTCCGGAATATGACGGCGAAACCGGCGTGTACCTTATGGAGCTGGATTAAACACATTTATTAAAGGCTCTGCCTTAATAATAAACTACACAAAGAGAGGTACAATCATGAAAGAAAAAACCGTGATTAATGGACCCGTGTACGACGCACGCACCCTTGGAAAGCCCAGAATGATGGTTCTCGGACTGCAGCATATGTTCGCCATGTTCGGCGCGACTGTGCTCGTTCCGATGCTAACCGGGCTTGACATCGCAACCACTTTGCTCTTTGCCGGTCTCGGCACCCTGCTGTTCCACCTTCTGACCAAGGGAGAGGTTCCGGCCTTCCTCGGCTCCTCATTCGCCTTCATCGGAGGCTACAATGCCATCCGTACCGTCGGCACTGACGCGGCCGGAAATGCGATCTATAACAATGACCTGCTGGTTTACGCCTGCTTTGGCGTTGCCTGTGCAGGACTTATGTACGTCATTCTGTCGGCGCTGTTCAAGGCTTTCGGCGTACGCAAGGTAATGCGCTTCTTCCCGCCCATAGTAACGGGCCCCATCATAATCTCCATCGGCCTTATCCTGTCCTCCTCCGCTATCACCAACTGCTCGGCCAACTGGCTCATCGCCATCGCGGCCATCGTCATTGTCGTCTGTTTCAACATCTGGGGCAAGGGTATGACCAAGATAATCCCCATACTCCTCGGCGTCATCGGATCTTACGTTCTCGCAGTCATTTTCGATCCCGCATCCCGCGCACTGGTGGTTGAAAAGGTGTCCGCGGCAAAGTGGATCGGACTCCCCATAGTGTGGGAAAACAGCGTTTTCCACCTGTTCAATATGGAAGTTGACACCGGCATGCTCTGGTCCGCCGTGTTCACCATCGTGCCGCTGTCCCTCGCTACCATGGTAGAGCACATCGGCGATATCTGCGCTATCTCCTCCACCTGCGGCAAGAACTATATGCAGGAGCCCGGATTCCACCGCACCCTTCTCGGCGACGGTCTTGCCACCACGCTGGCCTCTCTTTTCGGAGCGCCCGCAAACACCACCTACGGTGAGAATACCGGCGTTCTGGCCCTGAGCAAGGTTTATGACCCCAGAGTTATCCGCATCGCGGCGGTATTTGCTATCATCTTTTCCTTCTGCCCGAAGTTTGCAGCCCTCATCACCGCAATGCCCACAGCGACCATCGGCGGCGTATCACTCATCCTCTACGGTATGATCTCTGCGGTCGGCGTCCGCAATGTCGTTGAGAACAAGGTCAACTTTGCAAATACCCGCAACGTCATCGTTGCAGCGCTTATTCTGGTTCTCGCCATCGGTATCAATTACTCCGTCGGCAGCATCAAGCTCGGTATAGTCTCCCTCTCCGGCCTGGCGGTCGCTTCTATCGTCGGTATCGTGCTCAACGCGGTCCTGCCCGGTAAGGACTATGAGTTCAGCCAGGATGACGAAGGCTCCACCTCAGTAAACTTCAAGGTCTGATAAAAGCACATTAAGAAAAAGGCGATGCCCCATCGCCTTTTTCTTTCAAAAAAACTGATTTAAGTCTTGACAAAAGCAATATTTAGGGTATAATAACTCTTGCGCTTAGCGGATTTGTGTAATGGTAGCACACCGGACTCTGACTCCGTTTGTGAGGGTTCGAATCCTTCATCCGCTGCCAATCCCGAAGGCTTTGAGTCTTCGGGATTTTTCTTTATTTATCAATGCTTTGCGGGTTTTTACCGAATCCAATCAGTTAAGCGCTCATTGTCATTTGAAAGCGCGTATTTGCGTTTTAAAAGGGAAATAGCGTGACAAAAAGTGTTACAAACTGCCAACTCCATTATGGCATTTATGCCAAACTCAATGTCCCCTTCAAAAAGCTCGGTGCGAATTGTGGTTGACTTATTCATTTTTCAA
>CALZAG010000152.1 GCA_945613045.1 uncultured Clostridia bacterium
TATCACCGGTCGGGCTGCCGCAATATAGATACGCGCGATCTCAATGCGGATCGACCGTATGTCAATACGCGCTGGCGCCGTAGTTTTTGAGAACGCGGGCGGAGGGATCGTCGACGTCGCAGCCGGGCCATGTCCTGTTGGGCATCCAGAAATCCTTCACCATGCGCGCCTGACCGGGGTAGTACTTCTCGAAAATATCCCTGTAAAGCAGGCTCTCCTTCGTGAAGGGCACGGCGAAATCATATTTTGCGCGGCCCGCGGCGAACTGCCCGTCGGTGTAAACACTCTCGGCGTACTCCTTGAGGTCGTCGACCATGGAGTGCCCCACCGCGTCGGAAAACGCGGCTTTCTGCCGCCAGAGTATCTCGTCGGGAAGTATGCCGTCCTTTGCAAACGCCCTGCGCAGCAGGTATTTGCCCATGTCGTAGGTGTTCATCTTCATTTTCGGGTCAATGCTCATGACGTAGCGCACGAAATCAAGGTCGCCGAAGGGCACGCGCGCTTCGAGAGAGTTGACCGAAATGCAGCGGTCGGCGCGAAGCACGTCGTACATATGCAGCTCGTCCACGCGCTTTTTCGCCTCGGCCTGAAAAGCCTCGGGGTCGGGCGCAAAGTCGGTGTACTTGTAGCCGAAAAGCTCGTCGGAGATCTCGCCCGTCAGCAGCACCCGCACGTCGGTGCGCTCGTGTATCGCCTTGCAGCACAGGTACATACCCATGCTTGCGCGTATGGTCGTTATATCGTAGGTGCCGAGCATGGCGATGACCTCCTCGAGCGAGGCGATGACCTCGTCCCTCGTCATGTGCACCTCCATGTGCTCGGAGCCGATGAATTCAGCCGCGGTGCGGGCGTATTTCAGGTCGATGGGGTCAAGATCCATGCCGATTGCAAAGGTGCGGATCTTTTTGCCGAGGAGCTTTGCAGATATCGCGCATACAAGGCTCGAATCGAGGCCGCCCGAGAGCAGGAAGCCGAGAGGCGCGTCCGCGTCAAGGCGCTTTTCCACGGCCGCTATAAGCTTCTCGCGGATCTTGGCGCACACGGTATCGAGATCGTCCTCCGTGTACTCGCTGACCGTCGTAAGATCCGCGTAGCGCACGAATTTCCCGTCGGCGTAGTAGTGTCCGGGAGGGAAAGGCATGATCTCATCGCACAGGCCGACGAGGTTTTTCGCCTCGCTTGCGAAGACCGGCTCGCCGTCGGAAAGATAGCCGTAGTACAGCGGGCGGATGCCGATGGGATCGCGGGCGGCGATGAGCTTACCGGCCGCGCCGTCATAGATTATCATTGCAAATTCCGCGTCGAGCTTCCCGAACATACCGAGGCCGTACTCGCGGTACATGGGCAGAATAAGCTCGCAGTCAGAGTCGCTTTTAAACTCGTATTTCCCCTGAAGCTCTGCCTTGAGCTTCCTGAAGCCGTACAGCTCGCCGTTGCACACGGCGGCGTCGCCGTGCAGGAAAAACGGCTGCATCCCGCTTTCGTCAAGACCCATTATCGACAGCCTGTGGAAGCACAGGCAGGTATCGCCCATGACCTCTATCCTTGACATATCGGGACCTCTGGATACGGTACGGTCGAAATACTCTTTTACCGACTCCGCGGTAAGACTTTTGGATGTAAAACCCATGATTGAACACATAAAAATGCACCTCCGAATTTTTTGGGCAGCTATCCCTAAACTTTAGGACGAATAGCTGCAAATCCGCGGTGCCACCTAATTTATTGCCAGAGCAATCACTTTTTACGGGCTCAGTCAAGCCCTCGTGCATTAACGCCGCACTCCGCGTCTTTCCTACTGGGCATTGCCGTTCAGATCGCTGCTCGAAAGTGTTATTCCCATAGCCTCACGTGTCGGGCTCACACCGTCCCCGACTCGCTGTGACAGTCTGGATATGGTACTTGTCTCCGTCATAGCATTTGCGATGTTCAGTTTTTCCCGAAAAACCGAAAGCCGCTGGCAGATAGCGGCTCTTGGTTCAACAGGTTAGGAGAGTAAATGATCACAACAAATATGAACGTATAATAGCATACAAAACTCGTTAAATAAAATACATATACCATTGCAGTTATCATACTTTTTTGATATAATAACGGCGAGGTGAAAACCATGGAACTGAGAACGCTGAAATACTTCACGGTTGTGGCCGAGGAGCTGAACATAACGCACGCAGCCGAAAGGCTGAGCATGAGCCAGCCGCCGCTGAGCAATCAGATTAAGGCGCTCGAGGAAGAGCTCGGCACGAAGCTGTTTGTGCGCGGCAAGCGGCGCCTGCAGCTCACCGAGGCCGGACGCCTGCTTTACCGCAGCGCCCAGCGCATACTCGACCTTGCGGAAAAAACGCGGCACGACGTCATGAGCCTTGAAAACGGGGTGTCCGGCACGATAAACATCGCCATAGTCGAGGGCCGCGCCCCATTCTTTACCGCCCGCTGGATATCCGGCTTCAAGGAGGAGTACCCAAACGTACACTACAGCCTGTGGAACGGCAGCAGCGACGACGCGCTCGAGCGGCTGCGGCAGGGTCTCGCGGATCTCGCGGTCATCGCCGCGCCCTACGACACCGAGCATCTTGAGGGCTTCGCCGTAGGCAGAGGACCCTGGGTAGCGGTCATGTCGAAGGATAATCCGCTCGCCAAAGGCGCAGGGAACGAGCTGCCGCTCAGCAGTCTTGCCGGGCAGCCCCTTATCGTGCCCAGCCGCGCCTCACGCGTCGAGGCCATAAGAAAATGGTTCCGCGAGATCGGCTCCGAGCCGAACATCATCTGCACCATGTCAAGCTACGTCGACGCTGTAGCGCTCACAGAGCGCGACGTCGGCATAAGCATATTCCCGCAGACGACCTACACGCCGAACGATCTGCTCGTGACCAAGGTCATAACCGAGCCTGCGCGCCAGGTCGAATACGTCCTCGTGTGGATAAAGGAAAGGGAGTGTCCGGAGCTTGTCGGGGAGTTTATAAACTTCGTGCGCGACACGATGGAGACCGAGGCCGCCGGAGCAAACCCCGACTTTCAGGCGATACTCAAAAACGAATACCTCCCCCCGGAGGATACGCCCTATCTGTGATAAAAGCCCGCGCCCGCGGGAAAAGCTTTTCTTTGTGGAAATATCTGCCGTATGTTATACCGAAATCAGCAGAGCAAGCAAAAAAACCGTTGTGATGCATATGCGAAAAGGAGGTTTTGCACATGAAAGATTATCTCAGGCGCAGCTGGTGGCTGTACCTTATCCTGATCCTCGCGTGCGCAGCGCTCCCCCTTATTCAGCGGTGGGAAGCCGTGCCCGTGCTCAGTCCGCCGTCGTTTGTTTTCACATGGTACGCGGCGGTCATCCCCATCGCTGCCGCCGCTGCCGCAGCAGTGACAAGCGCGGGACGGGGACGCTTTGACTTCGCGCCGCTTATCGCAGCCGCGGTGCTGGTTTTCCTGAGTATGGTTATACCGGTACTGATAAGCGGCGGCGGATTTGACAAACCGCTGTATGTACCGCTTATCTTCGCGGTCATACCGGCGATAGAAGCCCTCATCCTCAGCGGCATCGCATACGCGATATTCGGAAGAAGAAAAACTGCGTGATAATACTTAAACCGCCCATTGACCATGCCGGTCAATGGGCGGTTTTTTTATTCGTCCCTCACCTCAAGGCGCAGGACATCGGGTCTTGCGTAGTGGCCGCAGACGTCCAGCTCCATCCTGGACGCCGCCGCCT
>CALZAG010000153.1 GCA_945613045.1 uncultured Clostridia bacterium
ATTTTTGAATAAGCTTTTTGATGCCGCTCCGGGAGATCAGATCTATCTGCTCCTGGCTGAGCTCACCTTTTGCCATATGAATGTCCTCGCTTAACATTAATTATTTTTAAATGTATTATATCATGAGTAATAACAAATGTCCATCGTATAAAAAAACGGCTTCAAAGCTGTAAAAAATTTGTTCAAAATTACGCTTGACGGGCTGCCGCCGCGGTGCTATTATTTAAAGCAATAAAGAAACCTGTGATTAAGAGTAGTAGCTTTACTTGATGCACACAGAGAGCGGCTGATGGTGGGAATGCCGTTGCGGAGGGTATTGTGAATGGACTTATGAGGGCGGCCGAAAGCATTTTTGCAAGTAGTAACCGACGGGATCCGTACCCGTTATCCGAACGGCTTACATATTGGTGTAAGAAAAGAGAGGTCGGCTTTTGCCGGCAACTTGGGTGGTACCGCAGGATTCAAGTCTTGTCCCATATGTTGGGGACAGGGCTTTTATTTTTTTGATAAGAGGATATGACCATGAAACTAATGACAAAACGATGGCGTCGCCTGATTTTTCTTTGACCTGAACAAAAAACAAAACAAGAAAAATTTTAAGGAGATAAGCATAATGAAAAACATTAAGAAGATAATCGCTCTCGTTTTAGCGCTCGCACTCACCTTCGCCGTCGCCGCCTGCGGCGCATCGGACAGCGGCAAAAAGACCATCGGCATCATCCAGTTCGGCTCGCACGGCTCGCTCAACAACTGCTATGACGGCATCATGCAGGGCCTTGAGGAAAACGGCATCACCGAGGATGAGTACAACATTGAGTATGTCAACAGCAACTTTGACCCGAGCGTTTCCCAGACTCAGGCTAACAACCTTGTGAACAAAAACGCCGCCGTCATTATCGCTATTGCAACTCCGTCCGCGGTGGCCGCGGCAAACGCCGCCGCCGATACGGAGGTGCCCGTCGTTTACTGCGCGATAACCGACTCCTCCGTGATGGAAAACTACACGAACGTCACCGGTTCCTCGGATATCCCGAATTTTGACAAGCAGCTCGAGGTCGTTACCGGCTTCATGGGCAAGACCGACCTTAAGATAGGAGTCCTTTATTCTACCGAGGAGTCCAGCTCCCCGATCCAGGTACAGAACCTTAAGAAGGCCGCTGAAAAGTATGAGGGAATGGAGATCCTCGACTCCGCCGTCGCGGACATCAACACCATCGACTCCAAGACAAACGAGCTTATCGACCGCGGCGTCGACTGCTTTGTGAATCTGCTTGACAACACCATCGTCGGCAAGCTCGAGACCAACATCCTCCCGATCACCAACGAGAAGAAGATCCCCGTTTTCGGCTCCGAGATCGAGCAGGTAAAGGTCGGCTGCGCGGCAAGCGCATCCATCGAGTATAATGACGTAGGCTTCGCAGCCGGCAAGGCCGCCGCTGAGATATTAAACGGCAAGAGCGCCTCGGATATTCCGGTAGCCTGCATCACCGAGCCGAAGAATTACTACAACAGCAAGGTGTGCGCCGAGCTGGGCCTGACCGTCCCCACGAGCGTCGCGGCTGAGGATGTCGCTGCGTAAAGAAAACATGCCGGCGGCATGTTTTCAGCACCGACCGCAGGAGCTATGCTCCGAGGAGGGAAGCTGAAGTACCCTGCGTCTTTACAGCGTGCAAAAAATCTGCCGGACTTTTTGACACGCTGTAAAGCGCGTATATCTTGTTTCAGAAGGAAAATGAGCCATGTTATTTTTCGCCACAACTATTGACGGCCTGCAGATGGGCCTGTGCTTTGCGGTGCTGGCGCTGGGCGTGTACATATCCTATTCGATCCTCGACTTTCCGGATCTGTCGGTCGACGGCACATTCCCGCTCGGCGGCATATTCTGCACGATATTGATGCTCAAGCTGGGCATACCTGCCCTGCCGGCGATCTTTCTGAGCTTTTTCGCGGGAATGGCGGCGGGCGCGGTAACGGGCGTGCTCCATGTCAAATTCAACATCTCAAAGCTGCTCGCGGGCATCATCGTTATGACGGCGCTCCTGTCGGTCACGCTTGCGCTTACAAAGCTGCTGACGGCAACGGGGCTGACCACGACGATATTCTCGTTCAGGAGCGAGAACCTGCAGAGCCTGTTCGGCGGAAAGGCCGCGATGCTGATGGGGGCCGGCGGCCGCGATTATATGATACTTATCATCGAGCTCGTGTTCGTTATCGCGGTAAAGCTGCTCATCGATCTGTTCCTCAAAACGAAGCTCGGCTATATGCTCCGGGCGACCGGCGATAACGAAAAGCTGGTCATTTCCCTCGGAAAGGACAGCGGAACGTATAAGATCCTCGGCATAGCCGTCGCAAACGGCTTCGTCGCAATGTCGGGCGCGCTTTACGCCAACCTCTATACCCAGTACGATAACTCCTGCGGCAGCGGCAAGGTGGTCATGGCTCTCGCCTCGGTCATCGTCGGCATGACGGTGTTTTCCAGGGTCAGGTTCATAAACGATACGACGGCGGTCATTTTCGGCGCGGTGATATACTCGCTTTGCCTTAACTACCTCGTGCTCGTCGATACAAACGGCATTTATCTGAAACTGCTCAACGCCGTTATGTTCGCGCTTATTCTGATTTTCAACGAAAAAACCTCCGGCCTTGTGTCAAAGCATTCAAGACTGAAAGGGGGACAGGCGAAATGATCGAACTGCGCGGAGTATCAAAAACTTATAACCCGGGCACCGTGACAGAGCTCTGCCTGTTTGAAGATTTCAACCTGACGGTGAAAGACGGCGAGTTCGTATCTGTCGTCGGCAGCAACGGCAGCGGAAAAACTTCGATGCTCAATATCATCTGCGGAAGCATACCGGTCAGCGCCGGCGACGTTCTGATCGACGGCAAGAGCATCAACTCCCTGCACGAGTACGAGCGCTACCGCCATATTGGCAGGGTCTATCAGAATCCCGCTGCCGGCACCTGCCCGAGTATGTCGATACTTGAGAATATGTCCCTTGCCGATAACAAGGGCAAGCGCTACGGGCTTTCCTTCGGCGTGAATAACGCCCGCAAGGAGTATTACCGCGAGCAGCTCAGCACCCTCGGCCTCGGCCTTGAGGATAAGCTGAATGTGAAGATGGGCTCCCTGTCCGGAGGCCAGAGGCAGGCCGTGTCGCTCCTGATGGCGACGATGACGCCTATAGAGTTCCTCATACTCGATGAACACACGGCGGCGCTTGACCCGCACACGGCCGAGATCATAATGGAGCTCACCGATAAGATAATCAGGGAAAAGCACCTTACGGCGATCATGGTGACGCACAATCTGCGCTACGCCGTCGAGTACGGCACGCGGCTGCTGATGATGGACAGAGGACATATCATCCTCGACAGATCGGGCAAGGAAAAGCAGGACGCCACTGTCGACGATCTGCTTGAGATATTCAATAAGATAAGCATCGAGTGCGGCAACTGAAAAAATCACCTGTGAAAACTTTCACAGGTGATTTTAATGTTTTCAGGAGCCGGAAGTCTATTCTTAAGCGGCTGAAAAAACCCCTGAAATCGTTGGCTGACGCTCCTTTTTGCAGCTCCTTTCCGCCTTTTGGTGTG
>CALZAG010000154.1 GCA_945613045.1 uncultured Clostridia bacterium
GACGAAGTTCCGCTGGACATGGCTTCCGAATTTGATTTTGACTCGGATGAGATCCTTCGGGAATTTGAGTCGGATGATGCGGAGGAATTTGAGAATACGATAGACCCCGCGGCCATAAGAGCCGAATTTGAAATTGACGGTACGGTTCCCAAGTCGGCTTCTAAGCAGAACAGAGTTATTCAGGAGCCTGAACCGAAGGCTTACCATGTGCCGAACACAGCCCAGCCCGGCTCGGATGATTTCATTGAGAGCATAGTAAAGGAGTTCAGAGCCGCTCAGGACAACGCCGTACTGCCGCAAGCCGAGCCCGAGGCCGAAAACGAACAGGTGATAGCGCCCGCGGACGAGCCTGTGGTTGACATAATGTCTGAGCCTACTCAGGAGCGGCCCGACGCTATACCTGAACCCGAGGCGGAGCTTATAGACGATGCGGAAGCATACTATGCCGGGGTGAATGAGTACGAAGCGCCTCAGGAGGAAACACTGGCCAGGCCAAAGCCACGGAAGAAGTCCTTCCGTGAGGCTGTGGCGGCGCCCGTGATCTCCGCTCTTGCATTAATAGCCATGAAGGTCAAACAGAGCCAGCTGTCCGTAGGCTCGGCAAGCTATGAGACCGAGGATCTCGGCGAGGAGACGCCCCCCGATAAGGCTGCGAAATTCTACGATAAGCATATCGCCGGTCTGCGGCTGAGAGCGCGTATCGCGTTTATCCTCAGCGCCGTTATGCTGTACATATCGTACGGGCTGCCCGTGGCAGGGGCCTTCGCCGACGTCGGCGTTAAAAGCGCCGTGTGCCTTATACTTATGCTGGCAGTCATGCTCTGCGGGCTTGATATAATCACCGTCGGTATAATGAGCCTTGTGCGCTTAAAGCCGCACGCAAGCGCCCTTATTGCCGTTTCCTGCCTTCTGTGCGCGATAGACGCCTTTGTGATAGCC
The DNA here is from genome assembly GCA_945613045.1 of uncultured Clostridia bacterium. Lineage (GTDB taxonomy): Bacteria > Bacillota > Clostridia > Oscillospirales > Oscillospiraceae > F23-B02. Next base: position 940 of record CALZAG010000154.1, read on the forward strand.
TGCGGCGGTAAGGAGAGCGGGCTTCCCTTCTGCGTTATCCCCGCGCTCACCATTTCTTTCACCCTGCTCGGCTGCGTCCTGAACGCCAGAAGCAACCGTATCGTGTTCAATACCGCCGCATCTTCGAGGCGTCCCTTTACTCTTACCGCTGAAGCCGCCCTGTCAGGCGGGGATATCACCCTGCTGAAGTCAATGAGGACTGCCGACGGCTTTGTGCGCCGCACCGAGGAGGACGGCCCGGACGAGTCAGCCTTCGGCCTGATGGCTCCCTACCTTATTGTTGGGGCGCTTTTACTCAGTCTGATCTCAGCGGTGATCGGCAAAAGCTTTTCCGGCTTTGCCCACATCCTTTCCGGCATTTTTGTCTGCGCGGCTCCCATAGCCATGCTGATAACCTTCCCCCTGCCCTTTTTTGTGTCAGTAAAGTCGCTGATTAAAAACGGTTCCGCCATCGCGGGGTGGTCTGGTCTTTATGATGTCGGCAAGGCCAGGCACCTTATCATCACGGATGCTGACCTTTTCCCGAGGGGATGCGTTAAGGTCGTAAAGACACGCATTCTGTCAGGCATGAAGCCCGAAAAGGTGATCTCCTTCGCCGCCAGCATTATTTCCGCTTCCGGAAGCGCGCTTGTTCCCGCATTTTCCGAGCTGATGCACAAGGGCAACGGCAGTCTTCTGAAGGTCGAGGCTTTCACCGTTCACGAAAGCGGCGGACTTATCGCCATGGTCGACGGAGAGGAGGTTTTCTGCGGAAACGCAGGATTCATGCGGCTCATGGGCATGCACCTGCCCGAAAAGTTCGTCGTCAAGGACTGCGTTTACGTCGCGGCCTCCGGTTCCATATGCGGCGTGTTTGAGATAGAATATACGGCCACAAAAGCCGTCAGGCGCTCGCTTGAGGCTCTCATGAGCTCCAGCCGCCACCCCATATTCGCCATCCGCGACTTCAACATCACTCCGCAAATGCTGTCCATCAAGTTTGACATGGCCACCGACGGTTTTGACTTTCCGGCATACTCTGAGAGGTACGAGATATCCGGCGCCGCCCCCTCGGCCGGCAGCAAGCCCGCCGCGCTCATATCACGCGAAGGACTCGAGCCTCTCATATCGCTCGCCGATCACGGCAGACTGCTGTACGGCAGGATAAGGCTCAATGTTATGCTAAGTGTGCTGAGTACCGTCATAGGAGTTGTTCTCATGTTCATACTCAGTCTCAGCGGAACTCTGAGCGTCGTCACCGCTCTTACATATCTGCTCGGCTGGCTCCTGCTTGCGATCATACTGAGTTTTGCTATCAATACTCCGTAAAAAACAGTTGCCATAAATATTTAATCAGTGTATAATAAATCGATTGCGTTTTAAGCGATTTAAATTTTTTATAGTTTACAATATATCAGAGAGGAAGCAACACATGAGCTACGAAACCAAGAACATCCGCAACATCTGCTTCATAGGTCACGGCAACAGCGGTAAGACCAGCCTTGCCGAGAGCATGCTGTTCAGCACCGGCGCTATCGACCGTATGGGCAAGGTCACTGACGGCAACACCGTCTGCGACTATGACGCTGAAGAGATCAAGCGCCAGATCACCATCTCCACCTCCGTCGCGCCCGTTAATTTCGGCGGCTGCAAGATCAATGTGCTCGACTGCCCCGGCTACTTTGACTTTGCCGGCGAAGTTCTCGCCGCCATCCGCGTCGTCGAAGCCGGCGTTATCTTCTGCTCGGCAAAGGACGGCATCACCGTCGGCGCAGAGCGCAGCTGGAAGTATCTGAAGGCCGCTGGCGTTCCCGCGATTTTCTACATCTCCAAGCTGGACGAGGAGCACGGCGATTTTGACGCCGTTCTCTCCGCACTCAAGGAAAAATACGGCGCGGTGATCTGCCCCGTTATAATCCCCATGTCCGACGGCACCGGCGTTATCGATCTGGTACACAACGTTGCTTATCAGACCAAGGGCGGTAAGACCGCTAAAATCGCTGTCCCCGACGCCGACGCCGGCAAGGTCGAGGATATGCGCATGGAGCTTATGGAGGCTGCGGCTGTTACCGAGGAGCTCATGGAGAAGTTCCTTGACACCATGGAGCTCAGCGACGACGAGATCGCCGAGGGCATTAAGGCCGGACTTGCCGAGCGCAGCGTCGTTCCCGTCGTCTGCGGCGCAGCGATGGCGAACATCGGCACCGAGGCCGTCATGCAGGCTGTCTGCGATTATGTCCCCGCCCCCGCCGACAAGACCGCAGAGCCCGTCAGCGCTTTTGTTTTCAAGACCGTTTCCGACCAGTTCGGTAAATACAGCTTCGTGAAGGTAATGAGCGGAAAGATCACCTCCGACCTTACCCTCCGCAATGTCCGCGCTTCCAGCAACGATAAGCTGGGCCGCCTGTACACCGTTTCCGGCAAGAAGACCACCGAGGTCAAGGAAGCCTGCTGCGGCGATATCGTCGCCGTCGGCAAGATGGACTGGAAGACCGGCGATACCGTGTGCGATCCCAAGAATGAGGTCGAGTTCCCCGCGCTTGAGATGCCCGATCCCTGCTACTCCATGGCTATCTCCCCCAAGACCAAGGGTCAGGACGACAAAGTCGCCGGCGGTCTTGCAAGAC
>CALZAG010000155.1 GCA_945613045.1 uncultured Clostridia bacterium
GGAAAACAGCATGGTTTGTGACAATATAAGCACAGGCGAAAACGGACATCTTTATTTCGCCGGTCAGGACACGGTAATGCTTGCCGAACGCTACGGTACGCCGCTTTATCTAATCGACGAGGACAGGCTGCGGCACAACTGCCGCGTTTACAGTGAGGCGTTCAGAAAGCACTTCGGCGACAAGGCAAAGGCGCTGTACGCCGGCAAGGCCAATTCCTTTAAGCGCATATACGAGATAATGCGCGAGGAGGATATGGGCATAGACGTTGTATCCTGCGGCGAGATATACACCGCCTGTCTTGCGGGCTACCCTATGGAAAACGCGTTTTTCCACGGCAACAACAAGACCGACGAGGATATCGCCTACGCAATGGAAAAGGGCGTGGGCTGCTTTATCGTGGATAATACCGAGGAGCTCTGCGCCGTCGAGCGCGAAGCCTCGCGGCGCGGTATAATCCAGCGTGTCATGCTTCGCCTGACGCCCGGCATCGACCCGCACACCTATGAGGCTGTCGCCACGGGAAAGGTCGACTCCAAGTTCGGCGTCGCCATCGAGACCGGACAGGCCGAGCAGTTTACCGCCGAAGCCCTCAAAATGCCGCATATAGACCTTGCGGGCTTCCACTGCCATGTCGGCTCGCAGGTCTTTGCCGAGGATGTTTTTGAGCGCACTGCCGTCATAATGCTCGGCTTCATCGCCTTGATGCGGGAAAAATACGGCTTCGAGACAAGGGAGCTTGACCTCGGCGGCGGCTACGGCGTCAGATACGTCGATTCGGATCCGTATTTATACGTTGAGCAGAAGATAGGCGAGGTCGCCGCGGCCATCAAGTCCGAGTGCGCAAAGCTGAATATACCCCTCCCGGCGATACATATGGAGCCGGGCAGGGCTATCGTTGCGGACGCGGGCATGACCCTGTACACCGTCGGCGCTGTCAAGCGCATACCGGGGTACAAGAGCTATGTCTCCATAGACGGCGGCATGACGGATAATCCCCGCTTTGCGCTCTACGGCTCGGAGTACACCTGCCTTGCGGCGGGCAGGATGAACGAAAAGCCCGATTTTCGCTGCTCACTGGTGGGCCGCTGCTGCGAAAGCGGCGATATCATTCAGGAAAATATCCTTCTCCCGAACGGCATAGGCAGAGGCGATATCGTGGCGGTCTGCACGACGGGCGCGTATAACTATTCCATGGCCTCAAACTACAACCGCGTGCCCAGACCTCCCATCGTCATGCTCTCCGGCGGCGAAAGCTATGTCGCCGTACGGCGCGAGAGCCTTGAGGATATTTGCATAAACGACCTGTAAAAAACGGCGGCAGGATCTGCGCAAAACGCAGTCCGTGCCGCCGGTATTATTACCTATATGGCCACGTTATGTAAACTCGCTGATGTCCGTCACCGATACCTCGAATGCGGTTTTCTCCACCGGCTCGCCGCCGATTATCTTGATATAGCTGCGGCTCTGTATCCTGCCCTCAAGGCTCACCACGGTGCCGACGTCCCATTCCGAGGCCTCCCGCGCCTTGAGCCCCCAGGTGATGCAGGGCAGGTAATCGCTTCTGCCGTAACGGCGGTTCACCGCCAGCATCAGATCGCAGATATCCCTGCCCATGGGGGTCATGCGCAGATTGGGCGGCTTGCACAGAGTGCCTGTAAGGCGGACGCAGTTCATGTCATCGCCGCCGCATAGGTTAAGCTCCTTTGCAAATACTGTTATCACGAGCTTTGCGCCCTCGCCGCTTTTGTTGTTGAAGGAGCGCAGCTCGCCGGTTACGCTGAGCTTTTCCGCTTCGCGCAGCTCGAGATCCCTTATCAGCTCATCCCGAACTATGATGTTCACTGTGTCCGTCGCACCGGACAGACGCGCGATCTCCATGGGAAAGGTGTAAAAGGTCTCGCCGCGGCTTGCGTGGGAGAAAACCGGGGGTGCGGCGATAACGCCGATAAGCTGAGCAAAATTCCTGCTTGTGTTTTCATCCATATGTTAAGTCCTGTCCTTAAATAAAAGTTTTTGTTAGAGTATATTAAGGACAAACGCTTGAATATGCCGCCGGAATGCAATATAATAAGCTCAAATCGTTGCTGAAAGGATAAATCTATGGATATCAGAGAGCTTCTTAAATACTGTGACCACACCCTTCTGAGAACAGACTGCACTGAGGCGGAGATAAAAAGACTCTGCGATCAGGCGATAAAATATCAGTGCGCCTCCGTTTGCATCCCGCCCTGCCATGTGCCCGGCGCGAAGCGCTATGTAGGCGACAGGATGAGGATATGCACCGTCATCGGCTTCCCAAACGGATATATGTCCACCGCCGCCAAGGCCTTCGAGGCGGCTGACGCCGTGGCAAACGGCGCCGACGAGATCGATATGGTCGTGAACCTCTCCATGGTAAAGGACGGCTGCTGGGACGACGTCACCGAGGATATAAAGGCTGTCCGCCGCTCCTGCGCGGGAAAGATACTCAAGGTCATAATAGAGTGCTGCCTGCTCACGGACGAGGAGAAGATACGTCTGTGCGCGATCGTCGCCGAGTGCGGCGCGGACTTTATCAAGACCTCCACGGGCTTTTCCAAGGGCGGCGCGACCCGCCACGACGTTGAGCTCCTGCGCAAGTATAGTCCCGAGACCGTTCAGGTCAAGGCCGCCGGCGGCATTTCCTCCATCGAGGACGCGGAGGACTTCGTGGCCCTCGGCGCGACGAGGCTCGGCACCAGCCGAATAGTGAAGCTTGCGATGGAGCTTGAAAAGGAAGAGGGAGCTCCGGAGGAGAATTACTGATGGGCTTTAAACCGGGAAGGCTGCTGAGCGCGGCAGGACTTATCGTCTCCGGCGCTCTGCTGGTGCTCGGCTCTGCGTATATCGCCCCGCACTCGCAAAGCTGGGCGAGCATATGGAGCGTTCTGATGGCCGGTGCAGCGGCATATTTTGCCCACTACCTGTTCAGAGGCAATAAGGACGATTGAAAATCACAATGGAGCTTCCTGGCTTATACCAGAAGCTCCCGTATGCCGCTGCACAGGGCGAGACCAGGGATCGACAGCAGCAGCCAGAAAAAGCTGAACAGAGGGCAGACCTGTCCCATGATGTTCAGAGGCCTGTCGGAATAGTCCCAGACGTGCCAGCCCAATATTATGTTAACCAAAAATCCGGCGCAGAATTCCACGGCGGTTATGGCCGCCGCCGATATAAGGCACTTTGCCCACAGGGGGAGAGCCGCGGCGCTTATGATATACATGAAGGTGAAGCAGGCTCCCCCGCACAGCAGCATCGTCCAGTGGGTCCAGCCCCGCCAGATTATCTCGATAAGACCGTAAAGGCCCGCGCCGAGAATATAGATAAGCAATGTTTCCATGACCAATATTCTTTCCCGAAAATTTCAAAAAAACCCTTGACACGGCGGGAAACTGCTGGTATATTTATATAGCTGAAAATGAAGTAGGTACGGCATCCCCGACCTCACCGGGCCGCAAAAGGCGCG
>CALZAG010000156.1 GCA_945613045.1 uncultured Clostridia bacterium
ATATAGTAACCGACCCCGGCTTCACCCCGCTGGAGAAGTGCCAGATACTCACCGAGAAGGAGTATCGCGATATGCGCGAGAAGTACGAGGACGATTTCGACGCCGGCATGGGTGCCGAGGCCATCAAGAAGCTTCTGCAGCAGATCGACTGCGAGCAGCTTTCCGCCCAGCTCAAGGAAGAGCTTGCAAACGCCTCCGGCCAGAAGAAGGCAAAGCTCGTCAAGCGCCTTGAGGTCGTCGAGGCCTTCCGCCAGAGCGGCAACAAGCCCGAGTGGATGATAATTGACATCCTGCCCGTTATCCCGCCCGAGATCCGCCCCATGGTACAGCTCGACGGCGGCAGATTTGCCACCAGCGACCTCAATGACCTGTACCGCCGCGTTATAAACCGAAATAACCGTCTGAAGAGACTTATCCAGCTCAACGCGCCCGATATCATCGTCCGCAACGAGAAGCGTATGCTTCAGGAAGCTGTTGACGCTCTTATCGACAACGGCCGCCGCGGCAGAGCCGTCACCGGCGCAAACTCTCGCGCTCTGAAGTCCCTGTCGGATATGCTCAAGGGCAAGCAGGGCCGCTTCCGCCAGAACCTGCTGGGCAAGCGCGTTGACTACTCAGGCCGCAGCGTTATCGTCGTCGGCCCCGACCTCAAGATCTATCAGTGCGGCGTTCCCAAGGAAATGGCAATCGAGCTGTTCCGGCCCTTCGTCATGAAGAAGCTGGTCGAGGACGGCGTTGCAAACAACATCAAATCCGCCAAGAAGATGGTCGATAAGCAGCGCACCGAGGTCTGGGACGCGCTCGAGGTCGTCATCAAGGAGCACCCCGTGCTGCTCAACCGTGCGCCTACACTGCACCGCCTTGGTATTCAGGCCTTTGAGCCCATCCTCGTTGAGGGCCGCGCCCTCAAGCTGCATCCTCTGGTCTGCACCGCGTATAACGCCGACTTCGACGGCGACCAGATGGCTATCCACGTTCCTCTGTCGGCTGAGGCTCAGGCGGAGGCGAGGATCCTCATGCTCTCCGCGAATAACCTGCTTCGTCCGCAGGACGGCCACCCCGTCACCGTACCCACTCAGGATATGATCCTCGGCTCCTACTACCTCACCATGAAGCGCATCGGCAAGGCCGAGAAAGGCGCGGAGAAGGTGTTTGTCGTAGATGCGGGCGATACAGAGCTCATGACCGGCGACACTGTTGACGGCGATGATTTCGTGGCGGCGGAGGAGGCGGCGAAGGCCGCGGGCGGCAGGCTGCCTGTTTACAAACCCTTGCTCCGCTACCGCGATTCCAACGAGGCCGTGATGGCCTACAGCCAGGGCGAGGTCGGTCTGCACGCTCCCATCCTTGTCCGCGTGACTAAGATCATCGACGGGGTGGAGAGAAGCAAGGTCATTGAAAGCACCGTCGGCAGGATCATATTCAATGAGAATATCCCGCAGGATCTGGGCTATGTCGACCGCAGCGACCCGGAGCACGCCTTCGACCACGAGATTGGCTTCCAGGTCGGCAAGAAGCAGCTCGGCGATATCATCGACCGCTGCATCAAAAAGCATGACTTCACCATCTCCGCCGAGGTGCTCGACAGCATCAAGGCAATGGGCTATAAATACTCCACCCGCGGCGCGATCACGATCTCCATTGCGGATATGACCGTGCCCGAGGCCAAGAAGACCCTCATCAACGAGACTGAGGACAAGGTAATCGCGATCGAGCGTCAGTTCAAGCGCGGCTTCATCACCGACGACGAGCGCTACCGTCTGGTCGTATCCGAGTGGGAGAAGACCACCAAGGACGTTACCAACGCGCTTCAGAACTGTCTGGACACCTATAACCCCATCTACATGATGGCAAACTCCGGCGCCCGCGGTTCCATGAACCAGATCCGCCAGCTTGCCGGTATGCGCGGCCTGATGGCCAATACCTCCGGTAAGACCATTGAGATCCCCATCAAGGCTAACTTCCGTGAGGGCCTGTCCGTTCTGGAGTACTTCATCTCGTCCCGAGGCGCCCGTAAGGGACTTGCCGATACCGCTCTGCGTACCGCCGACTCCGGCTATCTTACCCGCCGAATGGTCGACGTCTGCCAGGACGTAATCATCCGCGAGAACGACTGCGGCACCAGCGACGGCGTGTGGGCCTCCGCAGTATACGACAAGGGTCAGCTCGTTCAGTCCTTCGGCATCAGCATCCACGGCAGATTCCCCGCGGTCCCCGTGTGCGACCCTGCGACCGGCGAGGTGCTCTTCGATACGGACCATATGCTCATGCCGGACGACGCCGCTGTTCTTGAGGCGCACGGCATCGACAGAGTGCTCATCCGCAGCGTTCTGTCCTGCGAGGCGCGCACCGGCGTCTGCGCAAAGTGCTACGGCATAAACCTTGCTATCGGCCAGCCCGTCAGCGCCGGCGAGGCGGTCGGCGTTATAGCCGCCCAGTCCATCGGTGAGCCGGGCACTCAGCTCACGATGCGTACCTTCCACACCGGCGGCGTCGCAGGTGACGATATAACTCAGGGTCTTCCCCGTGTTGAGGAGCTGTTCGAGGCGCGCAAGCCCAAGAAAATGGCCGTCCTGGCCGAGATCTCCGGTACCGTTTCCATCGAGGAGACAAAGAAGGGCGCGCTGTTTGCCATCAGCGTTATCAACGAGCAGGAGGGCGACACCAAAGTATACACCGTGCCTCACTCTGCGGGCATCCTCGTCAAGGCCGGCGAGCACGTCGACAAGGGCCAGGAGCTCACCAGCGGCGCGCTCAGTCCCCATGACGTCCTGCGTATCCGCGGCATAGACGACGATGAATTCGGCCGTCCCGGTGTCCGCACCTATATCATCCAGGAGGTACAGAAGGTCTACCGCCAGCAGGGCGTTGATATCAACGATAAGCATATTGAGATCATCGTGCGTCAGATGATGCGCAAGGTCAGGATCGAGGACGCAGGCAGTACCGAGCTGCTGCCCGGCGCCACCATCGATATCGGTGAGCTCAAGGCGGCAAACCGCAGGATAGACGAGCGCATCGCGGCAGGCGAGGAGGGACTTTCCAGGGCCACCTATACCCAGCTTCTCATGGGTATCACCAAGGCGTCTCTGGCCACCGAGAGCTTCCTGTCCGCGGCCTCCTTCCAGGAGACCACAAAGGTACTCACCGAGGCAGCCATCAAGGGCAAGGTCGATCACCTTGTCGGACTTAAGGAGAACGTTATCATCGGTAAGCTCATCCCCGCAGGCTCCGGACTTACAATGTACCGGGACTTTAAGGAGAAGACCGACGAGAACGCAGCCTCCGAGGCCGAGAGCTTCGTTGACCTCTCCGCGCTTGTCGGAAGGACCAACGCGCTTTAATAAGATCAAACGACGCAGCCGTCGGCTGCGTCGTTTTTTCGGTTATTTACTTTATAAATTTCCACCGCATGGTATAATAAAATAAAGAAGAAGCATGCTTGACCGATGCAGGA
>CALZAG010000157.1 GCA_945613045.1 uncultured Clostridia bacterium
CAGATCCGGCTCGTGCTTTATCTCCCGCCTGCAGTGGGGGACGATGCAGCCGGAGATGCCGCCTGTTGCGACAACGGTCACGCTCTCGCCGAGCTCCTCCTCCATGCGCCCGATCATGCCGTCTATCATGGCCGCGGTGCCGAACACCGCGCCGGATTTCATGCAGTCGACGGTGTTGGTGCCTATGTGCTTTTTCGGGGCGTCGATCGAGATGCTGGGCAGCAGGCTCGTGCCCGTTGACAGGGCCGAATACGAAAGGCCCACTCCGGGTATGATCGCGCCGCCGATATAAGCGCCGGTTCTGTCCACGACGACCATCGTGGTGGCTGTTCCCATGTCCACGACTATGAGCGGCGGCTCGTAAAGCGCAGCAGCGCCCACGGCGCCCGTTATAAGGTCGCCCGCAACGGTGCCCGGGTCATCTATCCTGACGTTCATGCCGGTCTTCAGACCCGCGCCGACGACAATGCAGTCAAGGCCGGTCAGTTTCCTGACGGCGGACTGAATGGATCTGTTGACCTGCGGCACGACGGAGGACAGGATAGCGCCCTCGAAGCGTCTGTAGTCAATGCCGTCAAAGTCAAAGGTCTGGCGCATTTTCAGAACATAGTCGTTTGCAAGATCGTTCGGGTTGGTCGCCATTCGGCTTATACTTTTGACGACGCCGTCCTCAACGCAGCCGAGAACGATATTCGTGTTGCCGACGTCAATTGTAAGTATCATAACTGCACCTCAATGCATTTTCTTCCCTGCGCGTATGATCCGGGTGATGCCCGAAGAAAGAACGATGTTGACTGCGAGCTCTACCAGGAAGTTGACTCCCGTAAGACCGACAATGATGTAGAGCAGAAGATTCTGGCCGCCTGCCCAGCCGCTGAGGGTATCAAAGAAAAATACCAGCATGCCCACGATGAACAGTCCGGTATTGACCACAGGGCAAACAACGCCGGAGACCAGAACGCCGAGCTTGTCGTTTTTCTTAGCGATAAGCTCATAGCAAAGCCCCGCGAAAAAGCCCGCCGCGACGCTTTTTAAAAGGCATACGAGTACGCAGCCCAGGGGATTTATACCCATGAGCAGCATGACAGTGCCGCCGTCCCAGCCCAGAAGTCCGGTCACGAGCACCACGGCGCCGAATACGCCGCCGAGATACGCGCCCGCGCCCTTGCCGTACATTGCCGTACCGATGATGATCGGAGCTAACGCCAGCGTTATGGAAAACGGGCCAAAGCGGACGAAAGTGCAGAGCACCTGAAGCACCACGATGATCGCGGTGAAGATCGCGAGACCCGTCATTTTGCGGGTGCCGCCGTTTTGTTTGCCGTTATTCATTTTTACCTCCTGCTGTCGCCCCCGTCCGTGCGGGGTGCGGCGCTTTAGTTTGCGGATAAATGGTACATCAAATACTGTTGCCTGTCAACAGTCAATTCATCCGAAATAAGGATCCGCAGAGCCATTCTGTTCGGGATGGCCCTGCGGATCAAAGATATTATGACAAAAGGATCTGGTCGGATTCGAGCTGGCTACCGGATATCTCGGCGAACTTGTCCATAAGATCGCGCTTTGTGAGCTTTTTCTTTTCCTCGCCCTCAACGTCAAGTATGATCTTGCCCTCGTTCATCATGATGAGTCGGTTGCCGTGTTTGATCGCATCCTTCATGTTGTGGGTTATCATGAGGGTAGTGAGCTTGTCTTCGTTGACTATCTTGTCCGAAAGCTCCAGCACCTTTGCGGCGGTGGCGGGGTCGAGCGCCGCGGTGTGCTCGTCCAGAAGCAGGAGCTTGGGCTTTTGCAGCGAGGCCATGAGTAGGGTGAGGGCCTGCCTCTGGCCGCCGGACAGCAGGCCGACCTTGACGGTGAGCCTGTCCTCAAGACCGAGACCGAGGCCCTTGAGCCTTTCGCGGTATTCCTCCCGCTCGGCGGCGGTAACGCCCCAGCGCAGACCGCGCTTTTTGCCGCGCCGCAGCGCCAGAGCAAGGTTTTCCTCAAGCTGCATATTGGGCGCGGTGCCCATCATGGGGTCCTGAAAGACCCTGCCGATGTATGACGCGCGCTTATGCTCGGGCTGGCCGGTGATGTCGATGCCGTCGATCAGGATCGAGCCCGAATCCACGGGCCAAACGCCTGCCACCGCGTTGAGCATGGTGCTCTTGCCGGCTCCGTTGCCGCCGATGACGGTCACGAAATCGCCGGGCTTAAGATGCAGGCTGAGCTCCTGGAGAGCCTTCTTTTCGTTTATGGTGCCGGGGTTGAAGGTTTTGGATATAGATTTAAGTTCCAGCATGACTGTTCTCCTTTTTGCTGCGCTTGCCCGCCAGCTTGAATGAACTCTTTGACTGCGCCCTGATGTAGGGAACGGCGAGGAAAACGGCGACTATGAGCGCGGTGAAAAGCTTGAGATCGTTCGGGTCGAGCCTGAGCCAGAGGATGATGACCATGACGATGTAGTAAACGACGCCGCCGAGGGCAACGAATGTGAGCCTTGTGCTGAAGCTGCAGCCCTTGCGGAATATCGCGTCGCAAAGCACCTCGCCGATGATGACGGCGGCAAGGCCGATAACGATGGCGCCGCGGCCCATGTTGATATCGGCAAAGCCCTGATACTGCGCCATGAGACCGCCGGCGAGAGCGACCATGCCGTTTGAGAGCGCAAGGCCGATGAGCTTCATGTTGCTGATGTTTATTCCCTGAGCGCGGCTCATCGCGGGGTTGGAGCCGGTCGCACGGATGGCGGAGCCCTGCTCCGTCCCGAAGTACCAGTACAGCAGCGCAATGATCGCCGCGGCGATGATACCGCCCATGATGATGGAGTGAGGAACGTTTCTCATGCTGATGATGAGGTCATATGTGTCGGGGTTTGCGGGCTTGTTTGCCGCCATGCCCATTATGCGCAGATTTATTGAATACAGCGCAAACTGCGTGAGTATTCCCGCGAGTATCGCAGGTATGCCGAGCTTGGTGTGCAGAAGTCCGGTTACCATGCCGGCAAGAACTCCCGCAAGAACTGCGGCGATCACGGCGACGTAGGCCGGATAGCCCGCCAGAATGAGCATGACCGTGACGGCGCCGCCTGTTGCAAACGAACCGTCGACCGAGAGGTCGGCGATGTCCAGCAGACGGAAGGTGATATATACGCCTAAAGCCATGATGCCCCAGATGATGCCCTGGGCGACGCCGCCCGGCAGGCGCGAGACAAGATTGGGCAGGCTGAGGGCGGCCAGTGTTAAAGCAGCATTCATAAGGAAAACCTCGTATATCTATAGATTAGGGTCGATCTCCACAGGGAAAATCGTCCGGTTTAAAGCTGCTTTTCCCTGTGGAGGTTGACCCTACAGCCGCATACAGGAGCCAAAAGGCTCCCGTATGCGGTATGGAATATGGAATATGGAGATGGAGTATGGAATTATCCTTCAATAGCGGTGTAACCCTCGGGGATGGTCACGTTGAGCTGAG
>CALZAG010000158.1 GCA_945613045.1 uncultured Clostridia bacterium
CTGCGGCAGGGTTTTCTTTAAAGGCTGTATGGTGGGGACGCGAAACGCGCCCCCACCATTTGATAGTTCTTATTCAGCTTTGATCACTGAGATCATGCGGCCTTCTGGATCGCAACGAAGTCCCAAACACCGGTCTCGGTATTTGCGGTCTTTATGTAAGCTGCGTCGCGGTTTGCATCGCCCGTATCATTGAAGGAGATGTCGCCGGAGATACCGGTGTAGGTCACGCCGGGCAGAGCCGCCATAACGTCGGCCGCCTCTGCGGAGTCTGCCGCCTTGATGGCCTCGATCGCTACCATGTATGCATCATAGCCCATTACGGTAACTGCGGAGAGCATATCATTGCCGCCGTTGTTCTCAAGACGGGTGGCGTCAGCGTTCATCCATTCCTTGATGCCCGATTCAAAGTCGGGGTTGCCGCCCTCTGCATAGAAGGTGGAAACATACAGCTCGGTGCTCTTGCCTACGGTCGCGCCGACGATGGTGTTGTTATCCCAAGTATCGGAGCCGAGGAGGGGGATATTGACGCCCTGTGCGTCCGCCTGCTCAACGATGAGCTGTGCATACTGGATGGAGACAGGAGCGAAGATAGCCTCTGCACCGGCCTTCTTGGCGTTGTTCAGGTAAGAGGTGAAGTCGGAGTTATCCTTGGGGAAGGACTCGGTGGTAACTTCGATATCGAGCTTCTCGGCAGCTTCCTTGAAGTAGTTGATGAGGCCCTGGTCATAGTCGTTGCCGAGCTCGCCCAGGCAGTAGACCTTGGTCGCCTTCAGTTCGTCCTTTGCAAAGTTTGCGTGGACGGTGCCCTGGAAGGGATCGAGGAAGCAGATACGGAAGTAGTGCTCGTTACCCTCGGTGACCTGGGGGTTGGTGCAGGTTACGCCGATTGTGGGAATGCCTGCGTTTTTGAATGTATCGGATGCTGCGATAGAGACAGCAGAACCGTAAGAGCCGAGAACAACGGATACGCCCTCGGAAACGAGATTGGTTGCTGCGGATACAGCCTTCTCGGTTGCAGACTCGTTATCTGCGTAAACCAGCTCGATCTTGTATTCCTCGCCGCCGATCGTGACGGTGGGGCACTTGTCATTGGCATATTCCATGCCGAGGATCTCCTGCTTGCCGCCTGCGCCGTTTGCGCCGGTCTGAGGCTCATAAACGCCGATCTTGATGACCTTCTCGTCACCGGAGCCGCCGTCACCGCCGCATGCGCACAGCGAGAATACCATGAGCACGGCAAGAACAAGAGCTAAATACTTCTTCATTGGGTTTTCCTCCTAAAATATTTCTCAACTTTCATGTGTCCGCACAGAGCGAACATTTGTCTTTTTCGTTGATTAATGAGCATTATAAACTAATAACGGCACAATTGCAACTACTTTTTTAATATTTTAATAATATTCGATCAATATTTAATCAGTATATTTTTCCTTTTATCAAACGATTTTCGGGCTTGTGCGCCAGTCAGCGCCGCCGCGCCGCTCCTCCTTGGCGCTGTAGCCCAGAACGTAGAGGTCATGGGCGGAGCTGCTCCGGTCGAACACCTCTCTGCACTCTGCGCCGAGTTCCTTGACCGCTGCCGGCTTTGTTATGACGGGTATTCTTGCTTTGCCCTCCATATCCCTGAGCAGCGCGCAGCCTCTCGCGTTCGCGGCCAACACCCTCGCATACGGCGGCGTTTCCCGGGACATATCGGCGCTTATGCCGAGGACGGCGCACATGACCATACGGCGGATGCGGCTGAGCGCGTAGCGCTTGCTCTTGGCCGCGGCGATAACGGCATCAAGCCCGCTCTCCTCGCGGGCGGCCCTGGCGAGGCGGTTATTAAGTCCCTCGCCCGCATCGGGCAGCGCGGCAAAAGCGGAATCGGGCAGCATACGCAGGCGGGATATCATGGCGCTCTCCAGATTTTCCATGAGCACGGGGCCGCGCCCGAGCTTATCCTCCCTGCGGTAGATCTCGTACGCGCTCCCGGGCACGGAGGCGGAGATGTCGGCGCCGTTTGCAAGGGCTCTGCGTATCTCCGCGGCGGATTTATGGCCGCTTTCGGATATTTTGTCGTGCCCGGAGCCGAAACGCTGTACGGTCACGGGCTTTATGGACAGTCCCTGTTCGTAGACGGCCTTTATATACTCCACCGCGAGGATGTTGTTCGGCGTTTCAAGCTGGCCTGACAGCTCACCGGCCCGTTTTGCCACGGCTCTCTGCCGCGCCGCCGCAAAGGGTATCCCCTCCTGCGCTTCAAGCTCGCGGCGGATATCCGCGCCGATAAGGGGGTCAAGCAATATCTCCGCAAGGGTCTCCAGCGGTTCGACCTCTCCGCATTCGCTGCCGAAGCTCAGGTGCGTCACGACTCCGATGGAGCCGAGAAGCCCCACCGCGCCGCGGGCAAAGCCCTCGGCTGAGGACAGCGCCCATGCCGGAGGCAGCTCCAGCACGAGGTCGACGCCGCTGCGCACTGCGGCCTCGGCTCTTGCAAATTTTGAGTAAACTGCGGCCTCGCCGCGCTGAATAAAATCGCCGGACATGGCACACACCACCGGGCAGTCCTCGCCCAGCAGCCTTTTCGTTTCCGCGATGTGGTGTTTATGCCCGTAATGAAAGGGATTATATTCCCCAACTATGCCAATTACGCTCAAAACTCCCTCCCCTTTCAAAAATTACTTGCTTTTTATGCAAAATGTATTAAAATGATTCTGGTATATCACTATGATACAATTATTCTGTGATTTTTACAATAAGAAAGGAATTTTAGAATGAAGATTCTTGTTATCAACGCAGGCAGCTCTTCCCTCAAGTACCAGCTTATCGACATGGAGACCGAAACCTTAATGGCAAAGGGTCTCTGCGAGCGTATCGGCATCGACGGTCACCTCAAGCACAGCCCTCTTGTCGGCGGCAAGCCCGTGTTTGACGAGGATATCGCCCTGCCCACCCACGCCGAGGCTATCGCCGCGGTCATCGACAAGCTCACCAGCGCCGAGTACGGCGTTGTTGCCTCCATGAAGGAAATCGACGCTGTTGGCCACCGCGTCGTCCACGGCGGCGAGAAGTTTGCCTCCTCCGTCCTCATCACCGATGAGGTCATGGCGGCTCTCGAGGAGTGCACCCCCTTCGCTCCCCTGCACAATCCCGCGAACATCATCGGCATCAATGCCTGCCGCGACGTTATGGGCAGCGTCCCCATGGTTGCTGTTTTCGATACCGCCTTCCATCAGACCATGCCCGGCAAGGCATACATGTACGCCGTTCCCTATGAGTACTACAAGAACGACGGCATCCGCCGCTACGGCTTCCACGGCACCAGCCACCGCTACGTCTCCGGCCGCTGCGCAGAGCTGATGGGCAAGCCCATCGAGGAGCTGAAGATCGTCTCCTGCCACATGGGCAACGGCAGCTCCATCGCAGCCATCGACGGCGGCAAGTGCATCGACACCTCCATGG
>CALZAG010000159.1 GCA_945613045.1 uncultured Clostridia bacterium
GCTTTTTGCCCAAAACAAGAAAAAGCGTGCTGCAAATATGCTTTGCAGCACGCCCTTTCTTTTTATTACATTTATTGTTGTTCGACGTTTTCCGTCGGCGTATCCTCCGCCGTTTCCGTGCCAAAGCCGTTCGTGCCGACAAAGGCGGCGGCAAGGCCGCAGAACATCACAAAGGCGATCACGAGCGCCGCGAGCACCTTTTTCGAGCGCAGCGGGTTTTTCCTCCCCGGCTTCGGCTCCGCGGGAGCCTCCATATCGGCCGTGGGCTCGTCGAGCAGCGCTTTATGGGCGCGTTCACCCACATGGTCGAGGCGGTTTTCGACCTGCACCTGACGCGCTATGAGGTTTTTGCCCGTCACCGCGTCACGGTTGAAGGGCTCCTCCGCAAGTATCTCGTCAAACAGGGCTCCGGCATCTTCACGAAAGCCCATCGACAGCAGATGATAGGCCCTGTCCATTTTTCGCTGATAGTCGCGGGTCGAGGGAGAGCGTTCAAGCAGCTCCTCCAATATGGTCTTATCCTCCGTCGCGGACACCCCCTTTCGGAAAATTACTGTATATTTTAACATCATATGTCTTGACGGTCAATCAATTATTCGTAAACAATCTTGAAAAAATTTTTCCTGTGTATTAGAATACTCCGAAAGGAGACGACGATGAAAAAGCTTGTAATTTTTGACCTGGACGGCACTTTGCTCAACACCCTTGAGGATCTTTGCAGCTCGACGAATTTCGCTCTGAGGAGCGAAAGCCTGCCCGGGCGCAGCCTTGACGAGGTGCGCCGCTTTGTGGGCAACGGCATAAGAAAGCTCATCGAGCGCGCCGTACCTGAGGGGACGGACGCAGAGCTGACAGACCGCGTCTTTTCCGCATTCAAGACGCACTACACGGCAAACTGCGAGGTAAAGACCGCGCCCTATGAGGGCATACGAGAGTTATTGCAGAGCCTTAAAAGCCGCGGCGTACTGCTCGGCGTCGTTTCAAACAAGGCCGACGAGCCGGTCAAAAAGCTCATCGCGCACTATTTCCCCGACGTCTTCGACAGCGTTGTCGGAGAGCGCGAGGGCGTGCGGAAAAAACCCGCTCCCGACTCGGTGCTGGAGACGGTGCGGGCTCTCGGCTGCTGCATCTCCGACACGGTCTATGTCGGGGATTCCGATGTGGACAGGCACACCGCCGAAAACGCCGGCTGTGACTGTGTGCTGGTGTCGTGGGGCTTCCGCGAAAGGGCGCTGCTTGAAAGCTTCGGTGTTCCCGTCGCCGACAGCGCGCCGGAGCTGCTGGAGCTGCTGGACAGGATATAATATAATCACAAACAGATAACAGAGGTATTGATATGAAGATACACAAAAAAGCAGCGGCCGCCGTTGCGGCGGCGGGCATAGGCTACGCCATCGGGAACATCAATCCCGCATATGTCCTCGGGCTGCGCAAGGGCTATGACATACGCAAAAAGGGCTCCGGCAACGCGGGAGCGACGAATCTCATGCTGCTTGAGGGCAAGAAAGCGGGGGCCTTCGTCATGGCCTTCGACATCAGCAAGGCGGCGGTGTCGGTGGGCCTGAGCCGCAGCCTGTTACCCAAGCTCAGGTCCGCAGGCGAGCTCGCGGGCGCGGGCTGCATCTTCGGGCATATGTACCCCGCGCTTATGAATTTCCGCGGCGGCAAGGGGCTTGCCTGCCTCGGCGGAGTTATACTGGCCTTCGGGGTGCACGACTTCCTCCTCACGCTGTTTCTCGAATCCGTGCTGCTCATGGCGACGCGCTATCTCTGCCTCGTGCCGATCACCGCGTCCGTGTTCTATCCCGTGTATCACGGCATCATGAGCGGCAACTGGGAGGGCGCCGCCATCCTCGGCACGGTCGCGCTCCCCATTTTCAAAAAGCACAGGGAAAACCTCGAGCGCATCAGGGAAGGCAAGGAGCTCAAGGTGGATTTTCTCTGGGACAAGGACAGCGAGCTCGAGCGCATCGGCTGGAGCGAAATGGAATAAACAGGAGTTTGGTTAATGGATAAGTCCGGTAAGAAAAAATTCGGTGCCGACAGCATCGTGGTCGGTTTTGCGCTGTTTTCAATGTTCTTCGGCGCGGGGAACGTCATATTCCCGCCGTATCTGGGCTTCGGCGCGGGAACGCAGTGGGTAAACGGATTCCTGTTTTACTTCATCGCCGATATCGGCCTTGCGCTTTTTGCGCTTTTCACGCTGCTTAAAGTCGGCGGCAGCGAAAACATAACCGGCCGCATTGGCAGCGTCGCTTCAAACATACTTATGAGCGCGATAATCCTGTGCATCGGCCCCATGGTGGCCATTCCGCGCACGGCGGCCACGACCTTTGAGATGAGCGTTGCGCCCCTTATCAGCGGCGTTTCGCCGGTTATTTTCTCCGTAGCGTTTTTCATCGTGGTGCTTCTTCTGAGCATCAGGCAGTCGGCGGTCATCGACGTCGTGGGCAAGGTGCTCACGCCGGCGCTGCTCATAGGGCTGCTCGTGCTCATCATAAAGGGCATCATCAGCCCGCTCGGCAGCATCGTTAACCCCCACGTCGATTCGAGCTTTGTCATCGTAAACGGCATAAAAAGCGGCTATCAGACCATGGACGTGCTCGCGGCGCTCGCCTTCGGCATAATAATTCTAAAAAGCGCTCAGGAAAAGGGCTATTCCGACGCCCGCGAGAGTTCAAAAATGATCAGGGCGGCCGCCGTCATCGCGGGAGTTCTGCTGCTGATCGTTTATTTTGGTCTGACCTATCTCGGCGCAACCTCGGCCTCGCTGTTCAGCCTGGGCATAAGCCGTGCGGAGCTCGTCATCGGCATAGTGGAGCGGCTTCTCGGAAAAGTAGGCCTCGTGATTTTCGCGGTTGTCGTCGCGCTCGCGTGCATGACCACCGCCGTGGCGCTCGTGTCCTCCGCGGCAAGCTTCTTTGAGAAGCTCACAAAGGGCAGGCTCTCCTACGCGACACTTGTCATCATAATCTGCGTATCCTCCGCCGTGATATCAAATCTCGGCCTTGACCGCATAGTTGCCGTTGCCTCGCCCATTCTGGATATCGTATACCCCCCGACGCTCGTTCTCATCGCGCTGTCGTGGTTCGGGGACAGGCTGTCGCGCGGCGTTTACCGCTGGGCGGTCATCGGCGCGCTCATCGCCAGCGTTCTGAGCACGCTCTCCCTTTACGGAGTGTCCGTCCCGATCGTTAACACGCTTCCGCTGGCCTCGCTCGGCCTCGGCTGGATAGTCCCCGCGGCCGGTTTCGGCATTGTCGCCTATGTCATAAGCAGGCTTCGGAAAATGCGGAAGAAAAGCTGAGAATTAGAATCAAAACACGCCTGACTTCGGTCAGGCGTGTTTTCTTGTTTTCTGCTGTCAGCGGCCGAGGTTTTTCTGCGCCCAT
>CALZAG010000160.1 GCA_945613045.1 uncultured Clostridia bacterium
CTTGTAGGGGCGAGCATTGCTCGTCCGTCTGAAGGTCAGAATGCTCCCAAAGTTTTAAACAGCAGCGACCACATGAACATGGTGAAGCAGCACAGGGCGCTCGTTGCCACGACGATATCGCCAGCAAGCTCTGCGTCCCCTCCCATCTGCTGGACCATGGTGAAGGAGGCGATGGCGGTGGCCGAGCCGAAAATGGCTATCATGCCCGCAAATTCCACGCCCCTTATCCCCGTGAGCCACGCGATGGTCAGGAAGACGCCCGGTATCACGACGAGCCTGCCGAAACAGACCTCAACGAGGTCCTTTATGTACCGACGCAGGCCGCCGAACTCGAAAAACGCACCCAGCAGGAACAGCAGCAGCGGGTTGGTCACGTTCCCGATCTGCCTTGCGGTGGATACGATGGCTTCCGGCAAGCGTATGTCCAGAAGCAGCAGCGCAAGGCCCGCGGCGGTGCCGAGGATGAGCGGGTTTTTGATGATATCCAGAAGCAGACGCCCCGGTTTTGGCCTGTTGCCGTTAAACACCTCGAGCGTCACGACAGCGAGGACGTTGAACATCGGAACGACCACCGAGATGAGCACCACGACGGGGCCGAGGTCGGCGCCCTCCACGAGCTGTGCTGCCAGCGGTATGCCGATTATGACGAAGTTCGAGCGGTAAAGCCCCTGTATCTTCACACCGCGCTTATTTTTATCCTTTTCCGTCAGCAGCACATAACCGAGACAGAGCGCATATGCGCACAGCACGCACAGCGCCGTGAAGGCAAGAAGCCTCGGCTGAACGGCGCGGCTCAGCTCCGAGGTATAGATGTTGTAAAACAGCATGACGGGCATGAACCAGCGGAAGACGAGCTTGTTGAGCTTCGGCACGTCCTCACGCTTTATCGCGCCCAGCCTTCGGGCGAGAAAGCCCAGCGCCATCATGAGAAATATCGGCGCAACAGCGTTTAAGCAGACGCGAAACGCGCTCATTTCTCTTTCTTTTGCAGCTTATGCTTTTTGCCGTCGGGGGTCTGGATGTAGGTGTTTTCGAGTACCTGCTCGGCGCCGCGCCGCCACTCGGCGACGTACTCGCGCCGCAGCGTATCGCGCTCTGACAGCTCCTGCGGCGTCAGCTCACGCTCCTTTGCAAGGCGCGCAAGCTCGTTTATCCTGTCAAGCTTTGATCTTTCCATTATTCTATACTTCCCAATTCGTCAAGCGTTTTCTCAAACGCGGGGATGAAATGCCCGATAAAGTATTCCACCTCGGGCATATTATATGCGTGCAGCGCGGCAAGGGTCTGCTTTTCGGCGCTGGCAAATTCGTTGTTGCCGGCCTTGCGCTCCTCGATGCATTTTATATAGGCGCTCATTTTGTCGGCGGCCTTGACCAGATCGTGCAGTTCCCGCTCGGTCTCGCCGTTGAGGATGGGTGCGAACGCGCCCTGCAGCTCCTCCGGCAGCATGCTCAGAAGCTTGTCCGAGGCAAGCTTTTCGACGCGGCGGTACGCGCTCATGATCTCGTCGTCGTGGTATTTTATCGGCGTGGGCAGGTCGCCGGTGAGTATCTCGCTCGCGTCGTGGTACAGCGCCACGGCAGCGCAGGCGTTCACATCGCAGGGGATGCCGAGGACGTCGCGGCGGATAACGCCCAGCGCGTGGGCAATGACGGCGACCATGTGGCTGTGCTCCTGCACGTTCTCGCGTATCGAATTGCGCATCAGGCTCCAGCGCTCGATATAGCGCATTCGGGAGATGAGCGCGAAGAAATCGTTATCCATTGCTTTCACCGTTCCTTTATCGTGTCTGCTAATTTTACCACAGCCCGCAGCGAAATTCAACGCCGCAGTTTTTATCTTCCCTTTATTCTGAATGTCGTCGGTTTGAAGCCCTGCCGCCTAAACGTCTTTGTTGCGGACGGCAAGGCGGTATGGTATGATTATCATACAGCACGGAATACAGGAGGTAATACTATGGAGCCGGAAACTGTTTTCAGATATGCAGACAGAAACGATGTTCCGTTGATCCTTGGATTTGTAAAAGAACTGGCGGACTATGAACAATTGCAGGACGAAGTTGTCGCCGATGAAAAGACGCTTGAGGAATGGATCTTCGACAGGCAGAAGGCCGAGGTCATTTTCGCGCTCGAGGACGGCAAAGAAGTCGGATACGCGCTGTTTTTCCACAACTTCTCGACATTTCTCGGGAGAGCGGGAATTTACCTTGAAGATCTGTATATTCAGCCGGCATACAGGGGCAGGGGACACGGAAAGGCCCTCTTAAAGAAGCTGGCTTCCATTGCGGTCGAGCGCGGATGCGGCCGGCTGGAATGGTCGTGCCTGGATTGGAACAAGCCGAGCATTGATTTTTATCTGTCGCTCGGCGCACAGCCGATGTCCGACTGGACGGTGTACCGGCTTGCGGGGAACACGCTTACGGAGCTTGCGGAACAGTAACCGGCGGCCTGAACGGGTATATACGCATAAAAACAGCAAAAATATCACGAAAATGCTTTACAAAGCGGCGCAAAAGTGATAACATAGCAAAGCTTAGGCCCGTGAACTCAGTTTTCGGGAGACCTTTCCTCCCTTTACTTAGTCACCGGGTATATGTTAATTAAGAAAGGGGTATCATTATGATTACCAAAGAGACCAAGACCGCCGTTATAGAGGCGAACAAGACCCATGAGAACGACACCGGTTCTCCCGAGGTTCAGATCGCGATCCTCACTCAGCGCATCCGCGAGCTCACCGCTCACCTGAAGGTCCATCCCAACGACGACCACAGCCGTCTGGGTATGTACAAGATGGTCGGTAAGCGCCGCCGTCTGCTCGACTACCTCGCAAAGAAGGACATCGAGCGTTACCGCGCGATCATTGCAAAGCTGGGCATCCGCAAGTAAGTCCGGCATTTTCCGAAGGGTATGAAGGTTTTTCGAGCAGGGGACAATTTAATATTGTCCCCTGCTTTTCCTTTTGTTGCGACGCTTCCGGTGATTTCTATTGCCGATCCATCGTAGGGGCGAGCATCGCTCGTCCGTTTTCAACCCTCGGCAATCATCGCACACGGACGACCAATGGTCGCCCCTACAAAAATGAGGCACTCCAAAATAATACTGCCGTAGGGGCGGCCATTGGCCGTCCTTCCGCCGACAGGCGGGAAACAAAACGATCATTTCCGTTGTCACCGGTCGGGCACAGGCAAAAGCGACTATTTAACGCGTCGCAACGAAAGGAAAAAGAGCGCGAGTGCAGTAAAGACGATTGTCGAGCCCACTGGTCGAGCTGACGCAAAAACGATTATTTGAATTGTAGCAACGGCAGGGAAAAAGCAACGATAGGAAAAAATATGAACGATAAACTCGGAG
>CALZAG010000161.1 GCA_945613045.1 uncultured Clostridia bacterium
GGGATAAAAGCCCGGGAGGAGTATTTCAGGCAATACTGCTCCCGGGCTTCTTCGTTATGACAGGAGGATAAAAATGAAAGACAAAAATATTGCGTGGCTTTGCCTGCTTGTTTCGGGACTGTCCGAGATAGTCTGGGCCTACACCATGAAGCTGAGTCACGGCTTCACGGTGCTGTGGCCGAGCGTGATAACGGTCGCGGTGCTTGCGGGGAGATTCTTTTTGCTGGCAAAGGCAGTCAAGGAGCTCGGCATCGGCCTGAGCTATTCCGTATTTACCGGCATCGGGGTCGTGGGCACGAGCCTTGTCGGGATATTCGCGCTCAATGAGGGCGTAAACGCGCTGAAAATCGTGTCGCTCGTGCTGCTGATATCCGGAATCATCGGTCTTAAGCTGTGCGGCGGGGAGGAGGATGCGAAATGATGTGGCTCGTGCTTATTTGTGCTTCCTTTTTTGAACTTGCCTTCACCGTGTGCATGAAGCTGTCCGACGGGCTGAAAAATGTTAAATTCACGATACTTACGGTAATAAGCACTGCCTGCAGCATCGGACTTCTGTCCGTCGCGGCAAAGACTCTGCCGCTCGGCGTTGCCTACGCGGTCTGGACGGGGCTGGGCACCGTATTCAATGTCATTTTCGGCATCGTTGTGTTCAAGGAGAGCAAAAGCGTAAAAAAGCTTGTGTTCATGGGCATGGTGCTCGCCGGCGTGGTCGGATTGAGAATAGCTGGATAATAAAATGCAGCCTCTTGTGAGGCTGCATTATAAATACCTTTTTGAGTACGGGAGTATGTGTTATTCGTACTCGCCGCCGCCGATAAACTCGCGGATGAGCGCGTCGGGGGCCACAAGGCTTTCGTCGATAACGCCGAAAAGCTGCAGGGCGGGCAGCACCTGACGCAGCTCGTCATAACGCTCGATGCCCTCGGGTATCGAGGAAAACAGCTTTGTCGCGGTCTCGTTCATAACGGCCATTTCGTACGGGAAGGATGAGTCGAACTGAAAATCCGCCTTGTTTTTGAAGGGCGAGATGTTTGCCTTTTCGCCGCGGCGTACATTGGCCCACATACTCAGCGTCTGATCCGGATCCGCGCCGCGGAATTTGTAATCGCGCACGGTGCGGCGGACAAGGCGGAACCAGGTGCCCTTGAACACGACCTCGCCGTTGAACTCGACGTTGCTGCGGGCGGAGATATAGAGTTTGAAGGCGTCGGGATGCTTTTGCGTTATCAAGTCGTTCAGGGCGTGAATGCCTTCAAACACGACTATCTCATCCTTCTTGAGCTTTATGGATTTTGAGGGCTCAATGACGCGCATCCGGCGGGAAAACTCATACTTAGGAATATAAATGCGCTTGCCTTCGGCCAGCATTGAAAAGTGATCGTTTAAAAGCTCCATGTCCAGGCACAGGGGCGACTCGAAGTCTATATCGCCCTCGGGGGTGCGGGGCGCGGTCGCGGGGTCGACGGTGCGGAAGTAATCGTCCATGCCGACGTAGTGGGCGCGGACGCCGCGGCGCTCAAGAGCCTCGCTTATTTTCCTTGCGGTGGTGGTCTTGCCTGAGCCGGAGGGCCCGGACAGCAGCACGATGGGGCTGCGACGGCTGTTTTCAATTATCATGTCTGCCGCGGTCTCCACCCGCTTTGCGTAAACCCCGTCGCACTCGTCGATGAAGCCCTTCGGGTCGGAAACGGTGCGGAAGTTAATATCCTTCAGATCGTATGCCATTATTCTGTCTCCTTATTATAGAAGTTTATTATACTCTGCTTATCGCGGCAGGTCTTCTCGATGCCGGCGATGTACTCGGCGGGGTACTTCGGCGCGAACAGACGTATGCTGCGTCCGCCGTCGCGGTTGACAAGCTTTGTCGAGCCGCCGCCTCCGAGCGCTATTATGGAGCACAGCTCCTCCATGATGCAGACGTTATAAAGATTGACGCAGCCCTCTTTCGCCCAGCCGACGTTCTCAAAGCCGCCGGACATGAATTTCTGGCGATAGAGGTAATAGGGGGAATACCCCGCCGAGCGAAGCTTATCTCCGGCGATATCAAGCATCCTGCCGACCTCCGCCGCTGTGGGGAGCTGGCTGCCCTCAAGCGTGATGCGGGAGCCTTTTTTCAGTGAAAGGGTGTGAACGGTGATGTTTTCCGGCTCAAGCGCCGTCACCTTGTCGAGCGTACCGGCAAAGCCCTCAACGCTGTCCGACGGAAGTCCGGCGATGAGATCCATGTTGACGGCCATACCGCCGACCCTGCGCACCTTAGCGAGCGCGTCAAATATATCCTGCGCCGTGTGTCTGCGGCCTATGGCCTCCAGGACATCGTCGCACATGGTCTGTGGGTTTACGCTTACCCTGTCGACGCCGTGGGCCTTAAGCACACTCAGCTTTTCGGCGGTGATCGTGTCCGGCCTGCCGGCCTCGACGGTGTACTCTCTAAGGCGGGACAGGTCGAAGCGCCCGGAAAGCCGTGAGCACAGCCTGTCGAGCTGCCCGGGGCTGAGCGTGGTGGGCGTGCCGCCGCCCATATATATTGATATGACGGAAAGCCCCAGCTCATTTACTGCATCCGCGGCGGCGTCGATCTCCCGCATCAGCGCATCGAGAAAGGGCGGGATTAGCTTCATGCTCTTTTCCACCGACTGACTTACGAAGCTGCAGTAGGAGCAGCGGGTGGGGCAGAAGGGGATGCCCACATAAAGGCATACATCCTTTTGACCGAGACTTTTGCGCACCTGCTGCGTCACAAGCGAGGTGTCGCGGCAAAGCTCGGCACGCTCGGGGCTGACGTCGTATTCGGAGATAAAGCGCCTTAAGGCGGCGTCGGCGCCGCTGTTTTCCATAAGAGCACAAAACAGCTTCCCGGGCCTGACGCCCGTGAGCGCGCCCCATACGGGCTTGGCGTGACCGGAGCTGAGGGCAGCGCGGTAAAAGGCGTTTTTAATGATGCGGCTGCACAGTTTGTCGCGGGATATGTCGTCGGTCAGGCTGTCTGCCCGAACGGCGCTGCGCCCATAATAGGTTCGGCCATGTGAGACGAGCTTGCAGCTTGCGGTGATGAAGCTCGTTCCCCGGCTCAGGCTCAGCTCGACCCTGTCGCCCTCGGGCCTTCCCTCTGGGTATTCGGGCCGTTCGGAAGGGTAGAGGGACAGCAGCATCTGCTCGGCGGCGTATTTATAGTCATGTCCGTGAAGATAAAGTCTCACGTCAAAGCTCCTTCGCGATCGT
>CALZAG010000162.1 GCA_945613045.1 uncultured Clostridia bacterium
TCATAGTTGATCCGCCCGCTCCCATGATTTGTATGCAAAGAAAATGCCGGAGATCAAACCCGGCGCAGCGGGTTCGATTTGGAAAGGAAAAACAACACCATCGGTCGATCGGACACCGCTTGCGGCGGCGGATGACCTCATGGTGTTGTTTTGACGTGGTGGAGGCGAGGAGAGTTGAACTCCTGTCCGAAAACGCTTCAAAGGGAACTTCTCCGGGCGCAGACGCTTGTTTTGGGATTCCGCATCCCTGTTTCCCTCGTCACCGGCCAAACGTCAAGACGGCAAGTCGGGTAGCTTCATTATGCATGGCGCGCTCAAAGCTTTGCGCGCTCACGTCCGCCTCTCATCGACGCCCCGCTTCCGGGCCGAGGCACTCCCGGAGGGGACGGGTCACGGCTTAAGCCGCGGCCAGAGCAACGTTATCGTTGTTCTTTAATTTATAATTGCCCATTTTAAGGATGGTAGGCGCATCCGCCCGCTATTCCTGCCTCCATACCCCCGTCGAAACCGGTACATCCCCTCGTCAGAAGAAACTTGCTCCATTCCGACATCGGCTTTTGCCGATGC
Source organism: uncultured Clostridia bacterium (assembly GCA_945613045.1). Lineage (GTDB taxonomy): Bacteria > Bacillota > Clostridia > Oscillospirales > Oscillospiraceae > F23-B02. Next base: position 568 of record CALZAG010000162.1, read on the forward strand.
CTCCATATCCGCGCCTTCCTTCTTCCTCTTCAGACACGACCCGCTTCGCTGGGCTCGCGTCTGAGTCTTTTTAATGGCGCCGGTGCTTTGGATATCGTTTTACTTTGGGTTTTTTCTGCCGTGAGTATCTCGCAGTTCGCTTACTACTTGCTCCATTCCGACATCGGCTTTTGCCGATGCCAAAACAGTATATTTCCCGCCGCCCTGAATCGGGCGGCAGGGTGTCTGCTCAGCACTTGACAGGCTCGGGATAGTCAACGCCGAAGGTGTCAACGGTGACTTTCTTCATTGCCTGGCGATGGATGGGCTTATCGTTGCGACCGGTCATACACTTTGCTATCTTATCCACAGCATCCATACCCTCGATGACCTTGCCGAAGGCCGCGTACTGGCCGTCAAGATGGGGTGCGTCCTCATGCATGATGAAGAACTGGCTGCCGGCGGAGTTGGGAGCCATGGAGCGGGCCATGGACAGAACGCCGCGGGTATGCTTAAGGTCGTTCTTAACGCCGTTCATTGCAAATTCGCCCTTGATGGAATATCCGGGGCCGCCTATGCCGATACCCTGGGGGTCACCGCCCTGGATCATGAAGCCGCGGATAACACGGTGGAATATGACCCCGTCATAGAATTTGCTTTTTACGAGTGAAATGAAGTTATTGACCGTATTGGGAGCTACCTCGGGATAAAGCTCTGCCTTGATGATATCGCCGTTTTCCATTTCAATGGTCACTATGGGATTGCTCATTAGTTTCTCTCCTTTAACGTTCTTTCGATGTCGCGCGCGGCTTCGCGCTTTGCGTCGTCATTGCGCTTATCATACAGCTTTTTGCCCTTGCACAGGCCAAGCTCGACCTTTACCCTGCTGTCCTTGAAATAAAGCGACAGCGGGATCAGCGCCACGCCCTCCTGCATAACGCGGGCATAGAGCTTTGTTATCTCGCGCTTATGCATGAGAAGCCTGCGGGGTCTCACGGGGTCCTTATTGAAAATGTTTCCCTTCTCATAAGGGCTTATATGCAGCGACCGCACAAAAAGCTCGCCGTTTTTAACGGTGCAGTAGCAGTCCTTCATATTCACCGTGCCCGCGCGCAGGGATTTGACCTCCGTTCCGGCAAGCTCAATGCCCGCCTCGTAGCGCTCAAGGATAAAGTAATCGTGGAAGGCCTTGCGGTTTGCCGCGATTTGCTTTGTACCCGTCTGCTTCGGCATATAAGCTCACCTGCCTTTCAATACATCATAATTATAACACACTTTTACGCACGAAAAAAGTATATTCTGTAAAGATACCGAAGCCTTACTCTCTGTTGAACTCCCGAAGCCTCAGTCCCTCGTTCTTTGTCAGTGCCCAGTTCACGCACCACTCGGAGGTGAACAGCAGCAGATTATTTCCGCGGAAATCCTGCACCCACTTGGTATCGCTGGTCAGATTGAGGTCATTGGGATTGATATCCTCGTTGTCTATCCAGCGCACGACTTCGTAGGGCATACTGCGGCGGCGTACGTCAACGCCGTATTCGGACTTGAGCCTGTACTCAAGTACCTCCAGCTGCAGGATACCGACGACGCCGACGATGATCTCCTCCACACCGGTGAAGGGCTCGTGGAATATCTGTATAGCGCCCTCCTGAGCTATCTGCATAATTCCCTTTTCAAACTGCTTGCGCTTCATTGTATCGACGCGCTCGACAGCGGCGAAGATCTCGGGAGCGAAGGTCGGTATGCCTTCGAACTCGAGCTTCATGCCCTTCTCGCATATCGTATCGCCTATCGAGAAAACACCGGGGTCGAACACTCCGATTATATCGCCTGCATAGGCCTCGTTTATTATGGCTCTCTCCTGTGCCATGAGCTGCTGCGGCTGAGCAAGCCTTATCGCCTTGCCGCCCTGAACGTGGAAATACTCCTTATCGCGCTCGAATTTGCCCGAGCAGATGCGCATGAAGGCTATCCTGTCGCGGTGAGCCTTGTTCATATTTGCCTGGATCTTAAATACAAAGGCTGAAAACTTCTCGCTGAACGGGTCGACCGTCTCATCGCCCGCCGTTCTGGGCAGCGGAGGCATTGTCATGTCAAGGAAGCTCTCAAGGAAGGGCTCGATGCCGAAGTTGTTGAGCGCCGAGCCGAAAAACACGGGGCTGAGCCTGCCGGCGCGCACCTCGTTGATATCAAACTCATAGCCCGCACCGTCGAGCAGTTCAACATCGTCGCACAGGGTCTGGCGGAGCTTGGGGCCAATGAGCTCGTCGAGAGTCTCGGTATCGTCAAGGCTGCATTCGATGGCCTTTATCTTATTCTGGCCTCTGTGAAATTCGTTGAAGGCAAGTATCTCGCGCTTTTCCCTGTCGTACACGCCCTTGAAATCGATACCGCAGCCGATGGGCCAGTTGATGGGATAGGTTCCTATGCCGAATTCCTGCTCCAGCTCCTCCATAAGGTCATAGGGGCTGCGAGCCTCGCGGTCGAGCTTGTTTATAAACGTGAAGATGGGTATATTGCGCATGGCGCATATCTTAAAGAGCTTTCTTGTCTGCGGCTCGATGCCCTTTGCTGCGTCTATCACCATGACGGCGGAGTCTGCCGCCATGAGGGTGCGGTAGGTATCCTCGGAGAAGTCCTGGTGG
>CALZAG010000163.1 GCA_945613045.1 uncultured Clostridia bacterium
GACAGAAAAAAGCCGCAGCGCGAAACTGCGGTTTTCGTGCGTTATGGGCTTGATGGCGGAAGCGGTGGGATTCGAACCCACGAGCCCGTGAGGACTACCTGATTTCGAGTCAGGCCCGTTATGACCACTTCGATACGCTTCCGTATGATGCTGTTTTAGTGCTGAGGAGGACTTAGTTATTATCCTCAAAGTCGATGGAGTCGTCGTCGATATCCATACTCATCTCGCCGACGCGCATACGGCGGGCAACCTTCATCTTCTCCACATACTCGTGGATGAGCTCCTTGACCTCGTTGGGCTGGCGGATATTCTTCAGGGCGAGTTCGGGGATGCTTTTGTCGGTCGAAATGACGGTCACCGTGCCGACGCCGAAAACCCGCTGCCACAGCGTTTGGCTCACGCGAAGGTCGCGTACCCGGTAGAGGACGATCTCGTCCTGATGCACATTCAGGAAGCCGCGCTTTAAGAAGAGACGGTCCTCGCTGAGGGCGTACCGCGTAAAGCTGAGGGGCATGCCGAGTATACGCTTTCTGTCGTGCCATAATTCAACGATCTTTGATACGAGCTTTGCCATAACAGCCACTCCTTAAAAGCTTTGTCTATGATTGCAACTAATAAGCGCCGAAAAAACAAGAGAGGATATGAAAAATCGTGTATGAGCAATACAAACCACTGGACAATCCGGCGGCGGAGTTATATATTAATTAAGTTATCTCAATTCTGAGCACAGAGGAGGGTAGAGCCGTGGCGGATATAAAAAGCACCGCGATAAAGGCGGGAAAATATTTCAGAACATTTTACCGCTGGGTGCTGCTTTCGGCGGCGACAGGCGTGATATGCGGCCTTGTGGGCTCTGCCTTTCACCTGACGGTTGACTGGGTGACGGCGGTGCGGGGCGAAAACCCATGGCTCATATTCCTCCTGCCCGCAGGAGGCCTTGCAATAGCGGCGATCTACCGCGTTACCAAAATGGAGGGCGAGGGCACCAACGGCATCATCGACTCCATCCACGACGGAGGCAAAGTCCACATCCGCCTTGTGCCGGTGATATTTATATCCACCGCGATAACCCATCTGGTCGGCGGTTCGGCCGGACGCGAGGGCGCGGCGCTGCAGATAGGCGGCGGGATAGGATACCGCGTAGGCCGGCTTTTCAGGCTGGATGATAAGGATATGCGCCTTGTGACCCTGTGCGGCATGAGCGCGGTGTTCGCGGCGCTGTTCGGGACCCCGCTCACGGCGACGATCTTTGCCCTTGAGGTCATCTCCGTCGGTATACTGTACTACTCGGGCTTCATACCCTGCCTTGTCGCATCGGTGACGGCCTATGGGATATCCCGGCTTATCGGCATAGCGCCTATGCGCTACGCCGTCGCGCTCGAGCCGCTGGAGCCGATGCTTCTGCTGAAGGTCTGCGCACTTGCGGTCATATGCGCCGTGGTGAGCATAGTCTTCTGCGTTGCGATGCACAAAACGGAGCAGCTTGCCTCCGCCAAAATAAAAAACATATACCTCCGCACTGCGCTCGGCGGCGCGATAGTGATCGCCCTGACGCTTCTGGTCGGGGACGAAAGCTACAACGGCATCGGCACCGACGTTATCAGCCGTGCGCTGACCGAGGGCGAGGCCCCCGCCTGGGGCTTTTTCTGGAAGATCGTGTTCACCGCCGTTACCATCGGCTTCGGCTTCAAGGGCGGCGAGATCGTGCCGACGATGTTCATCGGCGCAGTCCTGGGCTGTACCGCGGGGCCGCTGCTCGGCATCCCGCCGCAGTTTGCCGCCGCGATAGCGCTCGTCGCGGTGTTCTGCGGGGCGGTCAACTGCCCGATAGCATCCATCATCCTGTCGGTGGAGCTTTTCGGCTCGGGCGAGCTGTTGTACTTCGCCCTTGCCTGCGGCATATCCTATATGCTCTCGGGCTATTTCGGCCTGTACAGCAGCCAAAAGATAATGTATTCAAAAACCAAAGCGGAATTTATAAACCGCTATGCGAAATAGAGAGTGTACCCATGACGAAAAAAGATACCGCCGCCCTTCTGGGCTGCTATATGCTGTGGGGCTTCCAACCGCTTTACTGGGGCCTGATCGGGGATGTCGGCACCATGACGTTGATGCCGCTGAGGATAGTGTTCGCGGCGCTGTTTTCCGTGCTCATCCTGGCGTTTCAGAAGCGCACGGGAGAGCTCAGAGTTCTGTTTAAAAACAAGAAAATGATGAAATTCCTCCTGCCGGCGGCGATGTTTCTGCTTGCCGACTGGACGGTGTATATCATTCTCGTAAACTCCGGCCACATAATCGACGTCAGCCTCGGCTACTACATAAACCCCCTGATACTGTTCCTTATCGGAGCGCTCATCTACCGCGAAAAATGCGGCGCAGGTCATTTTATCGCGCTGGCGGTGGCCGTCACGGGAGTCGTGGTGAGCGCCGCGGCTTTCGGCAGCGTTCCGTATACCTCGCTTATCATCGCGGTCAACTGGGCGGTCTACGCCGCGATAAAAAAGAATGTCAGCGTCGACGGCGTACTGAGCATCGCGGCAGAGACGCTCATACTGACGATACCAGCCGTTATATTCATGCTGGTTTTCCAAAGAGCCGAGCTTGCGCAGATACCCGTGTCAAGCTATTTGCCGCTGGTGGGCTCGGGCGTGGTGACGGCGCTGCCGATGTTTCTGTATTCGCGCTGCGTATCCCGACTGCCGCTGGTGCTCATGTGCTTTGCGCAGTATCTGAGTCCGACCTTCGGTCTTGTATGCGCATTCATAAAGGGCGAGAGCTTCTCATCCAGCCAGCTCATAAGCCTTGCCTTTTTCATCGCCGCGATAGTTATTTTCACCGTAAGCGAGCTTAAGCGCCAAACTGTGATAAAGGAGAAATAAGATGAAGTACAATATAAACGAGCACGCGAGAGCCTTCCTCGCTGAGCATCTGCCGGAGGCGCTTGACGCCGAAAGCAGCTATGCCGCGCTTAAAATGCTGTATGAGCTTATCGACGAAAAGGGCTTTGACGCGCCGAAATACGAAAAGCTCAATGCCTTCGGCCTCGAAGCCGACGAGGTCTACGATGAGATATATGAGCTGAATATGCAGTAAAAAAGCGAAATGCAGCGTGTCAGAAAAGTCCTCAAAAAATGAGCGCCCAAGGCTTCCCCTTGAGGGGAAGCTGTCGGCCTCAAGGCCGACT
>CALZAG010000164.1 GCA_945613045.1 uncultured Clostridia bacterium
GGGCGTGCTGCAAAGCATATTTGCAGCACGCTTTTTCTTGTTTTGGGCAAAAAGCATTGTAGGGGCGAGCATTGCTCGTCCGCCCCTGCAAGGAAATATCAATAGAAGCTCGCGACGGGGTTTTCGGGCGGCTGACATTCCTCGTCGGAGACGAAGGTCAGCACCGGACCCTTTCTGCCGTAGGCGCGGCTGAACTTGTAATTCATCCTGGCGGTCAGGATGTGCCACGAATCGCCGACGATGCTGTCGGAATTCTCCCATTTGCAGATAAGTCCGGCAAACTGAATGTCGTCCGCACAGCAGGCCATGACGTGGCGGCCGACGATGAAGCTGCCCTCGGGCACCTTCTTGCGCTTTAAGTAGCGGCACTTGAAGCGAACGAGCTTGTCCTCGTATTTTTTCGGCTCCTCGGATACGTCGCGATACCATATCGCGTAGTCGTCGTCGCCGATCTCGATAACGGGTGCGTTGATATCGAAGGGCAGGGGGTCCTCGATCTCGTCGTAGCGGACGGTGCCGTCGGCGTATTCATAGGCGATGTCGCTGCGGCGCGAGGCCCCGCGCACAAGCTTATGCAGGGTCATCTGGTCGATGCTGTCGTTATAGCGGTTGAACACGACGAGTTCGGCGCTCTTGAGCTTATCGTACACGAGGTTGCGCATATTGGCGTTGTAGCTTTCGATGGTGCGCGCGTCGGCGAAGAAGAACTCCTGATATACCATCCAGAACTCCGGCAGTGCCTGATACAGCTCGTCGAGCATCCACATGCCGTTATACTCGATGACGACGCGCTCGCAGCGGTTATCGCCGAGCCACTTGCGCAGGTTTGCGCGATTGAGCTCCTTCTGGTCCTCAACGACCTGAATGAAAACGTTCGGCGCGGCAAACTGGTCGGGCTCGTACTCCTCCTCGCCCTCCTCGCAGACGATCAGCAGGGTGCGCTCGCCGCTGTTGAAGCGCTTGTCCTCGAGAGTTTCCTGAATAAACTTTGTTTTTCCGCTCTCCAAAAAGCCCGTGAACAGAAATACGGGAATGTCCTTAACTTCACTCAATATCAAACAGCTCCTTAATAGCCTGCTCTTTCATCTTCGAGCCGATAACGCACAGCCTGCCGGTGACGGCCGCGCCGCCGCGGCGGATGTCGCTCTCGCCGGGGACGTAGTCGAAGTAGATCCAGCCGCCGTCGGTCGAATCGACGAAGCCCTTTGCGCGGAGGATGACGCCGTACTTTTCCTCGTCGCCCAGCCTGGAGAGAATGTCGCGCAGGCCGCTCTCGCTGAACTTTTTCGGCGTCTCGACGCCCCAGGAGGTGAACACCTCGTCGGCGTGGTGGTGATGCTCGTGGTCGTGGCCGCAGCCGCAGTGCTCATCGTGCTCGTGGTGGTGCTCATGATGATCATGTCCGCAGCCGCAGTGCTCGTCGTGCTCATGGTGATGATGCTCGTGGTGGTGCTCCATCTCCTGCATAGTGGTGGACAGGGAATCGATGCGCTCCATGACATCCACGATCTGTGCGCCGCTCAGCTCCGCCCAGGGGGTGGTTATGATGGTCGCGTTGGGATTGAGCTGGCTGAGCATGGCGCTGGCGGCGACGACCTTGCCGTCGGAGGCGGTATCGGTGCGGCTGAGCACGATAACGTCGGCGTTCTGCACCTGGTCGTTGAAAAATTCGCCGAAGTTGCGGATATACATACGGCACTTGCCCGCGTCAACGACGGTGACCTTCGCGCCGATCTCGCAGCTTTCGACGCCTGCGACAGCCTTCGCAACGTCGGAGAGCTTGCCCACGCCCGAGGGCTCGATGATTATGCGGTCGGGTGCGTATTCGGCAATGACCTTTTTAAGCGCCTCGGTGAAGTCGCCCACGAGGGTGCAGCAGATGCAGCCGGAGTTCATCTCGGTTATCTGCACGCCGGCATCCTTGAGGAAGCCGCCGTCGATGGCTATCTCGCCGAACTCGTTCTCGATGAGGACGAGCTTTTCGTTTTTATAGCCCTCGGCTATCAGCTTGCGTATAAGCGTGGTCTTTCCCGCGCCCAGAAATCCGGAAAAAATGTCTATCTTAGTCAAAATAATGGCCTCCAATTTAAAATGTACTGTACAAACAATTTATTATAGCACATTATTTTGTTTTTGCAAACGCTTAGGCACAGGAGCGCCGGCGCCGTTGACTTGGGCGGAGGATTTTGATAAAATATCCCACAGACTTTATTATGCGCGGAAGGCGGCGGTTGATATATGGCTGTGCTTATTGACGGTAAAAAGCTGGCGGAGAGGATATGCGCGGAGGTGGCCCGCGAGGCGGCGAAGCTGCCCCGAAAGCCCTGCCTTGCCGCGATTCTGGTCGGTGACGATCCGGCCTCGGAGATATACGTCCGCAACAAGGAGCGCGACTGCCTCAAATGCGGCATTGACAGCCGAAGGTTTGACCTCCCGGCCGGCACCGCGCAGGAGGAGCTTCTGTCGCTCATAGATAAGCTCAACCGCGACGGCGCCGTCGACGGCATCCTCGTCCAGCTGCCTCTGCCCGAACACATCGACGAGAGCGCGGTAATCGACGCCATAAGCCCCGACAAGGATATCGACGCGTTCCACCCCCTGAACGTCGGCAAAATGATAACGGGCGAGCCCACCCTGTGGCCCTGTACGCCCGCGGGTATCATGGAGATGTTCCGCGAATACGGCATATCCCTTGACGGCAAAAAATGCGTTATGGTCGGCCGAAGCAATATAGTGGGCAGACCCATGGGGCTTCTCATGCTCAGGGAAAACGGCACCGTTATCTACTGCCACAGGCGCACCCCCGACCTTGCCGAAATGACCCGTCAGGCGGATATCCTCGTCGTCGCGGCCGGCAGCCCGGGGCTCATAACGGGCGACATGATAAAGCCGGGCGCGGTCGTCATCGACGTTGCGATGAACCGCGATCCCGATACCGGCAAGTTTTTCGGCGACGTGTGCTTCGACGAGGTGGAGAAAAAAGCCTCCTTCATCACGCCGGTGCCCGGCGGCGTCGGCCCCATGACCCGCGCCATGCTCATGAAAAACATCCTCACCGCAGCAAAAATATCCTTAAAACAGATGTGAGTTCCCGTACCTGTTCATGCTATCCGCGTCTGATAAGCGTGCAAAAAAAGACCGCCCTCGGCGGTCTTTTTTGCTGCTTATGGAATTGATCACTTGC
>CALZAG010000165.1 GCA_945613045.1 uncultured Clostridia bacterium
AAGTATAACATATACACCCATATTTTTCAAGGGCATAAAGTAAAAAAGCGAAATTTTTTACCCAATATTTCCATTATGTAAACTCATGTCGTCCGTGTCCGCCGCGGCGGCTCATGCGTCCGGCCCGTAAGACCCCGTCACCATTTCCCAAAAGCGGAATAACATGATGATAGGACCAAAATTATTCGAAAGGTGTCATGGTTATGAATGAGCATTTTTGCCTGAACGACATAGCTCCCGGCCAGCACGCGGTGGTAAGCCGGCTGCAGTCGACGGGCAGCATGCGCCGCAGGCTTTTAGATATCGGTCTGGTCGAAAACACGGACGTCGAGTGCCTGGGCAGAAGCCCCGGAGGCGACCCCTCCGCCTTCCTGATACGGGGGGCCGTTATCGCCATCCGTTCCGAGGACTGCGCGGATATCCTTATCCGTGCGTCGTGACAGGGGGTGCGTAAATGGGCCTGACAAAAAGCTCTGTCGGGATCAGGGCGATCGACACGGGGCCGGCGATACAAAAGCTGTCCCCGGACGACAAGGTAATCGCGCTGGCCGGAAACCCGAACGTGGGAAAAAGCACAGTGTTCAACGCCCTGACCGGCCTGAACCAGCACACGGGCAACTGGCCGGGAAAGACCGTTACGAACGCTCAGGGGCGATGCACCGCCGGCGGGCGCTCCTACGTCATGGTCGATATCCCCGGCGCTTATTCTCTGATGGCGCACTCGGCCGAGGAGGAGGTCGCGCGGAATTTCATCTGCTTCGGGGAGCCGGACGCGGTCGTCGTTGTGTGCGACGCGACCTGCCTTGAGCGGAACCTGAATCTTGTTCTGCAGACGCTTGAGATATCGCGGCGCGTCGTGGTATGCGTCAATCTGATGGACGAAGCGGAGCGCAAAGGCATAAAGCTCGACCTTGAGCTGCTCTCCGGGCGTCTGGGGGTGCCGGTGGTCGGGACGACGGCGCGCAGGAAAAAAAGCCTGCGCCTTCTCACGGATTGTCTGGAGCGGGTGTGCTCCGCTCCGGAGCCGGGCGAACCGTTTTCGGTCCGGTATCCCGACGCCATCGAAGATGCGGTCGCCCTGCTGGAGCCGCTCGTGGAGGAAAAAAGCGCGGGAAGGCTCAACAGCCGCTGGCTCAGCCTGAGGCTGCTCGATCAGGACGACTCGCTGATACGCGAAATCAACGCCTGTCTGGGCGAGGATTTCCTGCGGGACGAAGCCCTTCAGTCCGCGCTCGGGGAGGCAATGGCTCTGCTTCGGGAGCGGGGCGTTGAAAACACCGATCAGCTCAAGGATATGACGGTAGCCGCACTGATACATAGCGCGGAGGCAATATGCTGCGGCGCGGTCACCTGTGAGAGGTCGCAGTACGCGGAAACCGACCGGAGATTAGATAGGCTCCTGACCGGCAGGCTGACCGGCTACCCCGTAATGCTCGCCCTGCTGGCGCTGATATTCTGGCTGACGATAAGCGGCGCGAACTATCCGTCGCAGCTTCTGGCAGACGGCCTGTTCCGGGTGCAGGACAGACTTACGGAGCTGTTTGAATACCTCAATGCGCCCGATTGGCTGCACGGCGTCCTCGTCCTCGGCGCGTATCGCGTTCTGGCGTGGGTGGTGTCCGTAATGCTGCCGCCGATGGCCGTTTTCTTCCCGCTGTTTACCCTGCTGGAGGACGCGGGCTACCTGCCGAGAGTGGCATATAATCTGGATAAACCCTTCAAGCGCTGCCGCGCCTGCGGAAAACAGGCGCTTACCATGTGCATGGGCTTCGGCTGCAACGCGGCGGGCGTCGTCGGCTGCCGCATCATCGACTCGCCCAGAGAACGGCTGCTCGCGATACTTACCAACAACTTCGTGCCGTGCAACGGACGCTTCCCCACGCTGATCGCCCTGCTTACCATGTTCTTCGTCGGAACGGCGGGCGGAGGGCTGTCCCCGGTGCTGTCGGCGCTGCTTCTGACTGCGGCGATAGTGCTGGGCGTGGGCATCACGTTCGCGGTGACAAAGCTGCTGTCCGAAACTCTGCTCAGGGGCGTTCCGTCCTCCTTTACGCTGGAGCTGCCGCCGTACCGGAAGCCGCAGATAGGAAAGGTGCTCGTCCGGTCGGTGTTCGACCGAACGCTCTTTGTCCTCGGCAGAGCCGCCGCGGTGGCCGCGCCCGCGGGGCTTGTCATCTGGCTGATGGCAAATATCACCGCCGGCGGCGTGAGCATATTGGCGCACTGCGCCGCGTTTCTGGACCCCTTCGCCCGTCTGATGGGGCTGGACGGCGTCATCCTGCTCGCGTTTATCCTCGGCTTTCCCGCGAACGAGATCGTCATCCCCATCATAATCATGGCCTACACCGCGCAGGGGAGCATCCTTGAGCTTGACAGCCTTGCGCAGATGAAAGACCTGTTCGTCCAGAACGGCTGGACCTGGGTCACGGCTGTGAGCGTCATGCTGTTTTCGCTCAACCACTGGCCCTGCTCGACAACGCTCCTGACGATAAAGAAGGAGACCGGCAGCCTGAAATGGACGGCGCTCGCCGCCGCCATACCGACCGGCGTGGGCGTTGCGCTGTGCATCCTGTTTAACGCGGTCGCGGGGCTGTTTGCCTGATCGCCCCGCGGGGTAAAATAAACACGCCCCTATGCAAAACGGCGGGGGCGTGGTATTATTGTTCTGTCACAGGAGGCTGCGCGATGAAAATACCCGAACACTTTGAATCGGACGTCTTGTTCTTCTTCGACGGGAAGCCGCGTGAGCTGGCCCTGTTTGAGGAGCTTTTCGGACTCATGGAGCAAGCCTTCCCCGAGGCCTCCGTCAAGGTGCAGAAGACGCAGATAAGCTTTTACGGCAGGCATCTTTTCGCCGCCGCGTCTCTTCCGCTGCGCCGGCGCAGGGATTGGCCGAAGGAGTGCCTGCTCGTGACCTTCGGGCTGGGATACCGCAAATGCTCGCCGCGCATCGCAGTCGCGACCGAGCCCTATCCCGGACGCTGGACGCACCACGTCGTTATATCGGACTTAAGCCTGCCCGACGATGAGCTGACGGGCTGGCTGCGCGAGGCATGGGATTTCGCGGAGAGCAAGCGCTGACCGCGGACAGGCTTAAAACAGGAGAGACTGACTATGGCTGCGACTGCTGATTATATCAAATTCGTCTGCGGCAAGATAAGCGGCGC
>CALZAG010000166.1 GCA_945613045.1 uncultured Clostridia bacterium
ATTTTTTACAGTTTTATATCTTCTAAACTGTGTAGGGGCGTACGATGGCCGTCTGCGGACGCCCCTACAGTGTGTTTAAAAAATATTGCTCAGCAAAAACATAGATATCCGCTTGTATCTTGAATTTAACTGTAGTGAGAGACGAATTCCTCAAGGCAGAGGCCGTTTTCAGAGATAAAGGCCGCCGCCTCCGTACCCACATAGCGATAGTGCCAGGGTTCATCCCAGCCGGTAATGTTCTTTTTATCGCTGGGGTAGCGCTTAATAAAGCCGTATTCAGCGCAGTGAGCGTCAAGCCACGCGAAAAATTCTCTGTCCATCTTCGAATAGTCATAGATGTCGTACTGTTTGTCCGTTATATCGATGCCGAGTCCGGTCTGATGGTCGCTGGTCCCCGGCTTTGCGACAAGCTCTGCGGCTATCTGACGTGCTTCCTCGTAGCTGTAGGTTCCGTCCTGCGACAGCTCGGAGGCTTTTTCATTAAACACTTGCTGCTGGCTTGAAAACGAACGATAGCCGATACTGAGGTACGGCTCAAATCCGGCATCTCTGGCCGCCTGAACAAGAGCGGTCAGGCTTTTTATCGCCCTTGAGTCGAAATACAGACCACTGTCTTCAAACTGTTTTACCTCGGGAGCATAGGAATTCATGGGCTTGCCGGAGTTAATAAGTATGTATTCCCAGTCGGTGATATTGATATTCGGAAACTCCAGCTCTGCGTATTTATTGCCGTTTGACGTCTCCGACTTCGTATATCCCGAGAGTGGATCGTCAAGATTATCTGTCCTTACAAAAACGGAGTCTGAGCCTCCGACTATAACTTCGGAGGTGAGCTGAACGCGCGAGTTGACGATCAAAACAAGGGTGAACAGCAGAACTATCATGCTGAATACCCAGACGGTCTTTTTTATCCGCACATTTCTCACCTCCGTTTTGTATTTTCGAGCTATTGTAACACAGTTTGGCCGTTTATACAAGTATCTTATGTGGGGACGGCGTCCTCTCCCAAAGCCTCCCTCAGCTTTTCGAGGGCCTTTTTTTCGAGACGACTGACATATGAACGGCTTATACCGCAAAGCTGCGCAGTCTCTCTCTGCGTCTTTGGCTGTTCATTTATTAGACCGTAGCGGATCTTTATTATCTTTGCCTCTCTTTCAGTAAGCACATCGTCAACAAGCTTACGCAGTTGGGCGCAGATCTCAAAGTTTCCTATCTTATCGCTCAGCTCATCGTCCTGCGCCAGAACATCGATGAGCGACAGGCTGTTGCCCTCTCCGTCCGTATCCAGCGCATCGGAGAGACTAACGTCTCCTATGGATTTTTTCTGACTTCTGAAATGCATCAGAATCTCATTTTCACAGCATCGGCTGGCATAGGTCGCAAGGCGAACGCCTTTATCCGGCTTATACGTATTAATTCCTTTTATCAACCCAATAGTCCCGATAGATATAAGGTCTTCTATGTCATTCGTCTGCGTATAATACTTCTTGATTATGTGTGCAACGAGCCGCAAATTATGCTCAACCAGAATGTTTCTGGCCTCAATATCGCCGTTGAGCCAGCGTTCCAAGTATTCGCGCTCCTCCTCTGCCGACAGCGGATTCGGAAAAGAGCCCCCCGGCGAAAGCCGCAGCATCAGCAGGAAACCGCCCAACAGCATCATAAGTGATGTTCCAAGCATAATATCACCTCGGAACATTGTATTTCTAATTGCCTGTACAAAATATCTAAAATTAATGTTAAAGATAGGTGATATATTGACAAATCAGCATAAAGTGATATTCTGAAAACAGAGCTGTTTAAACAATTATATGCTAATTGTAAGGAGGGTACTATTATGGCATTCAGGCCTAAAATTTTAGCTCTTGCCAACAAAATCACCATGGAAGCGCACACCGGTATACCCAATGTTCCGTCAGATCCGGAATACCGTATTTTAGCGGAGGTCGTTACCGATGAGCAGGCAGACGTTGCAATGGCCTGCAAGGTTCGCGCTCACCTGACTCTCGAGGAGATAGCAAAAAAATGCAAAAAGCCTCCTGAAGTGACCAGAAAGTTGTTATGGGAGCTTGCAAATGAGGGTGTTGTTGTCGTCTTTACGGATCCCGACTCAGATGTTGAGAAATATACTCTGCCCTGCTGGGTGCCCGGTATCATGGAGATGATGGTCGGCAACAAAGAGCAGGTCGAGGCTCATCCCGAGATCGCACGCTGTTTTGATGAATACACGATGAAGAACATGAAGCTCATGACCCCAAATCTGCCCCGCGGCATGGGAGTTATGAGAGTAATTCCTGTTGAATCCGCAATCAATCTCAACCGTCACGCCGTTACGGCAGATCAGCTCAGTCCCTACATAGAAAACGCGTGGAAGATCGCAGTGACCGACTGCTCCTGCCGCCGCACCCGCAGAGTTTTGGGCGAAGGCTGCGGACACCTCGAAGAGGATATGTGTATAATGCTCGACCGTGCCGCCGATTTTCAGGTAAAAACAGGGCACGGACGGGAGATCACAAAGGAAGAAGCATATGAGATACTTAAACGGGCCGAGGACAACGGACTTATCCATGAGCTGTCGAACATCGACGGCACCGGCGCCGTTTCCGGCATATGCAACTGCTGCGAGTGCTCCTGCCTTTCCCTGAGAGGCGGCAGACTTTTTAATGATTCGACCATTATGAAGTCCAATTATCGCGCACAAGTTGATAAGAGCAAATGCGTTGCCTGCGGTCAGTGTGTTGAAAACTGCCAGATGAACGCTCTGCGGCTCGGACAGAAGCTATGCTCTACCACTCCGATAGAAATAAAAAAATCCGAAACACCCGATGATAAGATATGGGGCAGGAAGCACTGGAACGAGGACTGGCGCGAAAACCGCGAAAACGTAGTTGAGACCGGCACGGCGCCCTGTAAGACAAATTGCCCGGCACATATAGCAGTTCAGGGTTATATAAAGCTTGCGGCGATGGGCAGATATCAGGACGCTTTGGAGCTTATCAAAAAGGAAAACCCATTCCCTGCAATCTGCGGACGCGTATGTCCCAAGTTCTGCGAGGACGCCTGTACGCGCGGTGATATTGACGATCCCATCGCTATTGACGACATTAAAAAGTTCATCGCCGAGCAGGACATGAAGGCAGAGCACCGCTTTGTTCCCAAG
>CALZAG010000167.1 GCA_945613045.1 uncultured Clostridia bacterium
GTGCACTTGCCATTGCCGCGGCAGTGAATGTCGCACCGCTTGCACTTGCAGTGCCAGTGGTAGTGGCAGCGGCGTTTCTGCTTCTTAGGATTACCCAGTCAAGCCGCATTAAAGGCGATGCCGCCATCGCACTCATTTCTTCGAGTGCACTTGCCGTCGGTGTGGCGGTCATATCCATGACTACCGGCATGAATACCGATGTGTCAAACTATATGTTTGGCAGTATCCTTTCCTTGAGCCGCGCAGACGCGGTGTTGAGCGTTGCATTATCCGCAATAGTGCTTTTAATGTTTGTACTGCTGTATCCCCGTATATTTGCCGTCACCTTTGACGAGACCTTTGCCAAGGCCACCGGCACAAGCGCGGAGCGGTATAATACGATAATTGCTGTTCTGACCGCCGTTACGGTGGTGCTCGGAATGCGCATGATGGGTGCGCTTTTAATATCGAGCCTCATCATCTTCCCCGCGCTCACGAGCATGCGCCTTTGCCGCAGCTTCAAGTCGGTCGTCGTGTGCTCGGCGATAATATCGGTCGTGTGCTTTGTACTCGGCATGGCGGTGTCTTATATGTTCGAGCTGCCTTCGGGCGCAAGCGTGGTTATAATTAACATCGCCGTATTTTTGCTGTTTTCTATTGCATCATTACTAAAACGCAGGGCATAAAACTGTATAATAGCTACAAATAATCGGGCTTGTTTACCAAAAAACAGGTCCGATTTTTATTCAATTATTCAAGAAAACAGTGAATATTCACAATAAAATGAATAATATGCAGTAAAATTATTATGAAATCAAAAAATAATGAATATTTTTTCAAAAAAGTGTTGACAAATGTGAATAATGATGCTAATATAAGCAGCGTTAACAGAAGGCAATGCCAAACTAATTATTAAAACTATTCTGAGAGGTAAATAAAAATGAAAAAATTCGTGGCTCTTATGCTCGCGCTCGTCATGGTGTTCGCACTGTGCGCATGCGGCAATAACAACAATAAAGATAACGACTCTGATGCGAGCGCAAAGCTCAAGATCCTCGACTCCGAGTACGTCACCGAGGATTACGCGATTGGAATTGCGAAGGAAAACACCGCACTGCTTGAGAAGGTCAACGCAGCTCTCAAGGAGCTTAAGGACGATGGTACCCTCAAGGCAGTCATTGATTACTTCATCTCCGGCACCGGCACTCTCCCCGAGGTCCAGCAGAACGTTGCGGCAGACGCGGAAGAGCTCGTCATGGCTACCAACGCCACCTTCCCCCCGTATGAGTCCGTTGACGGCGACAAGATCGTCGGCATCGACCCCACCGTTGCAGGTCTTATCGCAGATAAGCTCGGCATGAAGCTCGTCGTTAACGACATGGAGTTTGACGCGATCATCCCCGCACTCACCTCCGGCAAGGCAGACATCGCAATGGCAGGCATGACCGTTACCGAGGAGCGCCTGCAGAGCATCAACTTCTCCGACAGCTATGCTACCGGCATTCAGGTCATGATCGTTAAGGAAGACTCCGACATCACCGGTGTTGACGATGTCGTTGCAAAGATCGAGAATGGTGAGAACATCCAGATCGGATGCCAGATCGCAACCACCGGCTACACCTACGCTTCCGATACCATCGAGAACGGCGGTTTCGGCGAGGATCATGTTCAGGCATTTCCCAAGGGTGCTGACGCCATTGCAGCTCTCACCAGCGGCAAAATTGACTGCGTCATCATCGACAATGAGCCCGCAAAGGCATTCGTTGAAGCAAACAACGGCTGATAAATAAACAACTTCATTAATGAGGCTCCGTGTTGTCATGGAGCCTCATTTTGAGCGCTTTAGAATTAGGAGGTATCTTATTTGGAAGCTTTGATGGCAGACCTGAAAAGTCAGTTCATATTAAACTTTATCGAAAAAGATCGCTGGCGGCTTCTCGTTGAAGGTCTCGGCAACACTCTCAAAATTACTGCCGCTGCCTGCCTTATCGGCTTATGCATCGGCGTTATCATCGCAATAGTGCGTTCAACGTGGGATAAAAACCATCTCACGATGCGCCCGAGCCTCGGCAAGACCCTGCTCGGCATAGCAAACGGCATATGCAAGCTCTACCTTACGGTTATCCGCGGTACGCCTGTGGTCGTTCAGCTTATGATCACATACTATATTATATTTGCATCCTCACGAAACAGCCTTGCGATAGCGATGCTCGCGTTCGGAATTAACTCCGGCGCTTATGTTGCCGAGATAGTGCGTGGCGGCATAATGTCCATCGACGAGGGGCAGTTCGAGGCGGGACGCTCGCTCGGCTTTAATTACGTGCGCACGATGCAGTACATAATAATACCGCAGGTATTCAAAAACGTTCTGCCGACCCTTGCAAACGAGTTTATCGTTCTCATCAAGGAGACCTCCGTCGCCGGTTACGTCGCTATCCGCGACCTCACCAAGGCGGGCGATGTTATCCGCGGCGCGACCTACTCGCCGTTTATGCCGCTTATCGGCGTTGCACTCGTATACCTCACAATGGTCATGTTCTTTACATGGCTCGTAGGCAAGCTGGAAAGGAGGCTGCGCAACGGTGACCACTGATGTTCTCATAAAAGTAGACGATCTTCAGAAGCATTTTAGGGACGGCAAGATCAAAGCCCTCGACGGCGTGAGCACCGAGATCCATAAGGGCGAGGTCGTCGTTGTCATCGGTCCCTCCGGCTCGGGCAAATCGACCTTCCTAAGATGCCTCAATCTTCTTGAGGTGCCCACGGGCGGCACGATAACCTTTGACGGCGTCGATATAACCGACCCGCACTGCAATATAAATCTCCACCGTCAGAAGATGGGCATGGTGTTCCAGCACTTTAACCTCTTTCCGCACATGACGCTGCTGAGAAATATGACCCTTGCGCCGATGAAGCTTCTCGGCAAAAGCAAGGAGGAGGCGGAGGCCAAGGCGATGGAGCTTCTCGGCCGCGTCGGACTTGCCGACCGCGCAAATGCGTATCCCAGCCAGCTCTCCGGCGGTCAGAAGCAGCGTATAGCCATAGTCCGCGCGCTTTGCATGGAGCCGGACGTGATGCTCTTTGACGAGCCCACAAGCGCCCTTGACCCCGAGATGGTCGGCGAGGTGCTTGATGTTATGAAGGAGCTTGCTCACGAGGGCATGACCA
>CALZAG010000168.1 GCA_945613045.1 uncultured Clostridia bacterium
CGAGGTACTTGGTGATGCAGGCGTCGAAGTCGTCGCCGCCGAGACGGTTGTTGCCGGCGGTCGCCAGAACCTCGATAACGCCGTCGCCGATCTCCAGAACGGAGACGTCGAAGGTGCCGCCGCCGAGGTCATAGACCATGATCTTCTGGTCGGATTCCTTATCCAGACCGTAGGCCAGCGCAGCCGCAGTAGGCTCGTTGATGATACGCTTTACGTCGAGACCGGCGATGCGGCCCGCGTCCTTGGTCGCCTGACGCTGCGCGTCGGTGAAGTATGCGGGAACGGTGATGACCGCTTCGGTAACGGGCTGGCCGAGATAGCTCTCGGCGTCGGTCTTCAGCTTCTGAAGCACCATTGCGGAGATCTCCTGAGGAGTATATGATTTGTTATCGATGGTCACCTTATAGCTGGAGCCCATTTCGCGCTTGATCGAAGAAATCGTGCGGTCGGGGTTGGTGATTGCCTGACGCTTTGCCACCTGACCTACCATTCTCTCGCCGGTCTTTGCAAATGCAACGACGGACGGAGTGGTGCGTGCACCCTCTGCGTTTGCGATAACGACTGCCTCGCCGCCCTCCATAACGGATACGCAGCTGTTTGTCGTGCCGAGGTCAATACCTATAATCTTACCCATTTTTATTTCCTCCTATTGAAAGTGAATTAGTCTATTAAATCAATTTATAATTCAGTTTGCCACTTTTACCATGGCAAAACGGATTACCCTGTCATTTAGCTTGAAGCCCTTCTGGAACACCTCGACGACTTCGTTTTCGCCGAAGCTGTCGTCCTCGATGTGCATAACGGCGTTATGCATATTCGGGTCAAAGGACTGACCCTTGGCTTCAATCTCCGTGATACCCAGCTTCTTGAGCGTCTCGTTGAACTGGGTCATTATCATCTCAACGCCCTTGCGATAGGCTTCATCGGCGGTGGGCTGCGCCAGCGCCCGTTCAAGATTGTCGTAGACCGGCAGGAACTTCAGCAGCGTGTCGGCCTTTATATCGGCGTACAGCGACTCGCGCTCCTTCTGGCTGCGCTTGCGGTAGTTATCGTACTCGGCGCACAGGCGCAGATACTTTTCCTTTTCCGCGCTGATAAGCTTTTCGGCCGCTTCCTTTATCTCGGACTCCTTTTTGGATTCCTTCTTCGCCTTTTTTTCCTTCTTGGAGTCGGTTTTTTCCTCGACCTTCTCTTCGGTCTTTTCTTCCGCTTTTTCTTCGGTCTTTTCTTCCTTTGTCTCTTCTGCGGAGGTCTCTTTCTTAGTGCTCATCTATGATGTCATCCCCTTTGATGATTAGTTTGTTATGCATTCCCGACGGAGGTGCTTCGCCGCCGCCGAGCCGCCTTGAAAGGCCCGCCGCGAGAAAGCTCAGTTTCGCCGCGACGGCTGAATAATCCATTCTCGTGGGGCCCACAACGCCTATCAGGCCCTTGGTATTGTCGCCCATGTCGTAGCTTGCTATCACGACGCTGGAATCCTTGAGCTCCTCGGCCACGTTCTCGGGCCCTATCAGAACCCTGACCTCCGAGCCTCCGGCAAATATCTCGTCCGTGGTGCCGGACAGCACGTGCCCGCCATCTGCAAGATAGCTCATCAGCTTGTGCGCCTTTTCGGGGTCTTTGTACTCGGGCTGACCCAAAAGCCTGTTCTCACCGGTGACATAAGCCTCCACCTCCTGCTGGCTTGCCAGCGTCTCCATCGTGAAGGAGGCAATAACGGAGGTAAGACCCATAGTGTCTCCCGCCGCTCGCTCCGTGGAGCTTATGAGGATCGGCGTTATTCTGTCGTTTGAAATGCCGGTAAAGTTTGCGTTGAACAGGGTGGCAAGCTTGTTTATCATACCCTGATCGACCGAAATGGGCAGATGCACCAGCTTATTCTTAACAGTATTGTTGCTCAGCATCACAACAATTATGAATGTGTTGGCGTCGATGTAGATGAGGTCAAAGCGTTTTATCGTCGCCGGAGCGTAGGCGGCGATGGCAAGCGCGGGATAATCCGTCAGCTGCGAGGCGATCTTGCCGACGTCGCTCATCATGCTGTCAAGCTGCGTCATCTTCTCGTTGAGACGGCGGTTTATCTCCTCCGTCTCCTCAATGGAGAGCTTTTGCTTTTCCATAAGCTCGTTGACATACAGTCTGTAGCCCGCGGGAGTGGGGATGCGTCCGGCGGAGGTGTGCGGCTGCTCAAGATAGCCCATCGCGGTCAGCTCTGCGAGCTCGTTGCGGATGGTGGCCGAGCTGCAGCCGAGATCGGTGATGCCTGCAATGGCTTTACTGCCCACCGGCTCGGCTGTTTTTATATACTCCTCTATCAGTGCGCCGAGTATTTTCTTTTTCCTTTCGCTGACACTCATTTGGCACTCAACCTTCTCATTTGCTGGCACTCTCGTCCTACGAGTGCTAATATAACATTATTTTTCTCCTATGTCAAGGCCTTTATTCAAAAATTTGTGTGAAAATTTATATATTTTTTTGCGCAAAATTGAGCCTGCCTTACCGGCAGGCTCAATTTTGATACATTTTCAGTTCAAAAAGTCGCGGAGCTTTTTGCTGCGGCTGGGGTGGCGAAGCTTGCGCAGGGCCTTGGCCTCTATCTGGCGTATGCGTTCGCGGGTGACATTGAACTCCTTGCCGACCTCCTCAAGAGTACGGGTACGGCCGTCGACGATGCCGAAACGAAGCTCAAGCACTTTCTTTTCCCTCGGGGTCAGGGTCTCCAGCACCTCCATGAGCTGCTCCTTGAGAAGGGAGAAGCTCGCTGCCTCAGAGGGCTCCGAGGCGTCCTCGTCGGGGATGAAGTCACCGAGATGCGAATCCTCCTCCTCGCCGATCGGGGTCTCAAGCGATACGGGCTCCTGTGCTATCTTCAGGATATCGCGCACCTTGTCTACAGGTATACCCATCTCCTCGGCGATCTCCTCGGCGCTGGGGTCATGGCCCAGCTCCTGCAGAAGCTGGCGGGATACGCGGATGACCTTGTTTATCGTCTCGACCATGTGTACGGGGATGCGGATGGTGCGGGCCTGGTCGGCGATGGCGCGGGTGATGGCCTGACGGATCCACCAGGTGGCATAGGTGGAGAACTTGTAGCCCTTGCGGTAATCGAACTTCTCCACAGCCTTGATCAGGCCCAGGTTGCCC
>CALZAG010000169.1 GCA_945613045.1 uncultured Clostridia bacterium
CTGCCCCTGCGCAAGCTCGGCGAGTACAACAACATCTCCGACAGCGTCGAGGAGACTGTCATCGCCGAAAAGTACTATGAGCCGCCCCTCATCAATGTGATAAAGTTCGCCTGCAACCGCTGTCCGGACAACGTCGTCACCGTGACAAACGGCTGTCAGGGCTGCCTTGAGCACCCCTGCATTGAAATATGCCCCCGCGGCGCCATCAGCAAGATAAACGGCAAGGCGCATATCGACCCCTCCCTCTGCATCAGGTGCAGCCAGTGCATGAGCGCCTGCTCCTTCAGCGCGATAATATATCAGGAGCGGCCCTGCCACAAGGCCTGCGGCGTGGGCGCGATAGGCTCGGACGAGCTCGGCAGGGCAAAGATCGACTACAGCAAATGCACATCCTGCGGCCAGTGCCTTGTAAACTGCCCCTTCGGCGCGATAAGCGACAAGAGCCAGATATTCCAGACCATCATGGCCATCAAGAGCGAAACGCCCGTTTACGTCGTCCTCGCGCCCTCCTTCGTCGGCCAGTTCGGCCCCGACGCTGTCCCCGAGAAGATGAAGGCCGCCTTTAAGCGCCTCGGCTTTGCCGACGTGTACGAGGCCGCCATCGGCGCCGACCTCTGCGTCATCGAGGAGGCCTCCGACTTCCTTAATGAGGTCCCCTCAAAGCACAGATTCATGGTCACCTCCTGCTGCCCCTCGTGGAGCGACATGGTCAAAAAGTTCTTCCCCGAGATGAAGGACAACATCTCCGTGGCTATGACCCCCATGGTGCTGACCGCGCGCTTCGTCAAGAAGACTCACCCGGGCTGCAAGGTCGTTTTCGTCGGCCCCTGCGACGCGAAAAAGCTCGAGGCCAGCCGCCGGACCGTCCGCAGCGACGTCGACTTTGTTCTGACCTTTGAGGAGGTGCTCGGAATGTTCGCCGCCAAGGGCGTGGACAGGGAGTGCATCCCCATGTCCGAGGCAGAGCCCCTTGAGCAGTCCGGCTCTGACGCGAGGATGTTCGCCGTCTCCGGCGGCGTTGCGCAGGCGGTCGTCAACGCGATAAAGTCCATCGACCCCGACCGCGAGGTCAAGGTCGCCAAGGCCACCGGCCTGAGCGAATGCCGCAAGCTGCTGCTCATGGCAAAGGCGGGCAAGTACGACGGCTATCTTCTTGAGGGCATGGCCTGTCCGGGCGGCTGCGTCGCCGGCGCCGGCACGCTTCAGCCTATAGACAGGTCCGCGCGGGAAGTCGCCGAATTCGCCGAAAAGGCGTGCTACTCCTGCGCATACGACACGGAATACAAGGAATATCTCCCGCTTATCGAGGAATAACGGAAAAACGCGTGATATGACGATAAACCGCCGTTCGTTTGAACGGCGGTTTATCATTTTCATCAGCCAAGACCCGCCTGTCGGCGGGAGGACGGCCAATGGCCGCCCCTACGGGTAATGCGAATCGGCGGGCGGAAAACTGTTTGCATTGAGTCGGTATGTGTCGTTTTCACTCATTCAGCGAGGCGTCGTACAGCTCGTTTGCCGAAAAGCCCGTCTCCGCCGCGGCTTTTTTGCACGCGGCCTTGCGGGACAGGCCCTCTGCGCGGTAGCGCTCGGCAAGCGCAGCGGCCTCGTCGAGCGAAAAGCCGCTCCCGGCCTCGGGCGCGCCCTCGATAACGAGCACAAACTCGCCCTTGGGCGGGAATTGGGTGAAATGCTCTATCGCACCGGCAAGGTCGGTGCGCAGGGTCTGCTCGTGCAGCTTGGTAAGCTCCCGGCACAGCGATATCCTGCGCTCCGGGCCGAAGGTGTTTTTCATATCCTCAAGCGTGCGCATGAGCTTGTGCGGCGCTTCATAGAAGATCATGGTGCGCCGCTCGGACCTGAGGCTCTCCAGATGCTCGCGGCGGCTCTTGTTGGCGGTGGACAAAAAGCCCTCGAAGCAGAACCTGCCCGTCGGCAGAGCCGACAGCGCGAGCGCGGATATGAGCGCCGACGGCCCGGGCACCGTCAGCACCTCGACGCCGCCCTCGGCGCACAGGCGCACCAGCTCCTCGCCGGGGTCGGAGATAGCGGGCATACCCGCGTCGGTGACAAGGGCGCAGGTCTCGCCCGCCAGGATGCGCTCGAATATCTTCGCGCCCGAGGCGTATTTATTGTGTTCAAAATAGCTCACCATGGGCTTTCGTATCCCGAAATGATTGAGCAGCTTCAGCGTGACTCTGGTGTCCTCGGCCGCGATGAAATCCGCCTCGCGCAGAGCGTCGGCGGCTCGGGGCGAAAAGTCGCCGAGATTGCCTATCGGCGTTCCTACAAGATAAAGCTTTCCGCTCATGGCCTGTCCTCCCTGTGATATATCCTGAGAATTTCGGCGGTCTCTTCGCCGTCGGCGCCGCGGATGAACAGCGGCGGCATTATCCTGAGCCCGGGGGCTCCGCCCCGCCGCGCCTCGACGAGGATGAGCGAGGGCTCCTTTTCGGCGCTGTGGGACACGGTGCGAAGGCGCTTCGGCTCAAAGCCTGTCTCACGCAGGGCGCACACGACGTCGGCAAGGCGCCCTGCGCGGTGCACGAGGCAGAACACACCGCCCGTGCGGCACAGATACGCCGCCGCGCGGCAGATATCCTCAAGACTGCACAGAAGCTCGCCCCTTGCCGCAGCCTTTCGGCCGTCCGGCGATACCCCGCCGCTGCCCGCGGCGAAATACGGCGGGTTTGAGACGACAAGCTCAAACTCACCCGACGCAAAAAGCGAGCGGCAGTCCTTTATATCCCCCGTAACGATCTCACAGCGCCCGGAAAGGCCGTTTTCGGCCATGTTCTCCCGCGCCATGTCAGCCGCGGCGGGGTCAATCTCAAGCCCCGTCATATGCAGCCTGCTGCTGCGCCAGAGAAGCAGCAGCGGCAGTATGCCCGAGCCGCAGCCGAGGTCTATGCCACGGACGCGGCCGCCGATATTCACAAAATCGCCGAGCAGCACGGAGTCGGTGCCGAGCTTGAAATGCTCCGACTGTGCAAAATACGGACCCTTGTCCCAAAGCCGCTGTCCTTCCATCGTTTTTCCCTTTCGTTTTTTCCCT
>CALZAG010000170.1 GCA_945613045.1 uncultured Clostridia bacterium
TCACGGAAGGTCTTACTTTCATTTGTTTTACCTCCTACTTGCTTCTCCAGGTGATACGTCCGCGGGTCAAGTCATACGGAGACATCTGCACCGTGACCTTATCGCCGGGGAGGATCCTGATAAAGTTCATTCTGAGCTTACCGGAGATATGGGCGAGGATCGTGTGACCCTGGCCGATATCAACCATAAACATCGTGTTGGGCAGGGATTCGACCACCGTGCCCTCGAGTTCGATTACGTCGTCTTTTGCCAAAATAATTTTCCTCCTAAGCCGTCAGTCGATATTCTCTGCCATCGTCAGTATCTCCGCCTCGCCGTCGGTAATGAGGACCGTGTTCTCATAGTGCGCGGAGAGGCTGCCGTCATTGGTGACCACCGTCCAGCCGTTATCCAGAACGTTTACGCCGTAGCCGCCCGCGTTGATCATGGGCTCTATGGCGATCGTCATTCCGGGGACGAGACGTGGGTTTGCCCTGATGCCTTTTATACTGTAGTTGGGGACCTCGGGAGCTTCGTGCATATTCCTGCCTACGCCGTGGCCCACATAATCGCGGACGACGGAGTAGCCGCGGGACTCCACATATTCCTGGATCGCCGAGCCGATATCATCGATGCGATAGCCGCTCCTTGCGAATTTCAGGCCCTCGAAAAAGCTCTGTCTTGTTACCTCGATGAGCCTTTTTGCCTCGTCGGAGACCTCGCCGCAGGGATAAGTTCCCGCGCAGTCGCCGACAAAGCCGCCGAAGGTCGCGCCCACGTCGACGGAGACGATATCGCCGTTTCGGATGACGCGCTTGCCGGGAATGCCGTGGATGACCTCGTCATTTACGGAGATGCATGTGCTTGCCGGGAAACCGCCGTACCCCTTAAAGGTCGGGATGGCACGGGATTTTATGATGAATTCGTTGACAGCCTTATCCACCTGCCTGGTGGTCAGTCCGTCGGCTATCGCCGCGCGGGCGACGGATCGTGCGCCGGCGGTTATTCTGCCCGCCTTGCGCATGATCTCTATTTCGCCGGCTGTCTTAATGATTATCGGATCTCTCGACATATATCAGATACCCAGAGCCTTCTTGATGGCCTCGGTCGTCGCCTCTATGCTCGGCTGATTTTCAATGCTTTTGAGCTTGCCGCGGCTTTCGTAGAAAGCCTTGAGGGGCTCGGTCTCTCTGTGATATGTCTCCAGACGTGCCTTGACAGTCTCGGGGGCGTCGTCCTTGCGGACGGTCAGCTCGCCGCCGCAGAAGTCGCATATGCCCTCGGTCTTGGGAGGATTGGAAACGATGTGGAAGGTCTGACTGCATTCCTTGCAGGTCCTGCGGCCGGACATTCGCTCGATTATGACCTCGTCGGCGACCTCAAGGGAGATCGCGCAGTCGATGTCGATGCCCGCGGCCTCCAGAGCCTCGGCCTGGGGGATGGTGCGGGGCACGCCGTCGAGGATATACCCGTTGACGCAGTCGGGCTCAGCAAGGCGCTCGTTTATGATGCCGATGATAACATCGTCGGGAACGAGCCTGCCGCTGTCCACATATGCCTTAGCCTGAAGCCCGACGGGAGTGCCGTTTTTCATGGCCGCCCGAAGGATGTTTCCGGTGGAAATGGTGGGGATAGAGAGCATTTTGCTCAGGATCTCTGCCTGAGTACCTTTACCTGCGCCGGGGGCGCCTAAAAGTATAAGCTTCATATTACACCTCTTGTATCAGCTAAGGAAGCCCTTGTAGTTGCGCATCAGCAGCTGTGCCTCGAGAGCTCTTACGGTCTCAAGCGCAACACCGACAACGATGATGATGGAGGTGCCGCCGAGTGAGATGCCGCTGAGATCCGCGGTGGTGCTGAAGTGGCTGATCAGGATGGGAACTACAGCGATGATGCCCAGATAGATGGCGCCGAACAGGGTGATCTTGTTCAGGACCTTCTTAATGAACTCGCTGGTAGGCTTGCCGGGACGGAAGCCCGGAATGTATCCGCCGTTCTTCTTCAGATTATTTGCGACCTCCACGGGGTTGAACTGGATGGTGGAGTAGAAGTACGCGAAGAAGATGATCAGCAGGAAGTAGATGATCGCATACGGAATGCTGGTGGTGCTTGCCCATGCGCTGTCGGAGTGGCCGGTGAAAGCCGCGATGGTCGCGGGCAGGGACGCGATGGACTGCGCGAAGATGATGGGCAGAACGCCGGACATATTGACCTTCATGGGAAGGTGGGTGCTCTGGCCGCCGTACATCTTGCGGCCCACAACGCGCTTTGCATATTGGACCGGTATCCTGCGCTCGGAGTCGTTAATCAGAACGATCAGAACGATCATTGCCAGTGCGCCGAGGAGCAGGAGGATATCGATCCACCATGCCACGGTGCCGTTGACGGCGTTTGTGACCATCTGGTAAAGGCTCGTGGGGAAGCGGGAAACGATGCTTGCGAACAGGATGATGGAAATACCGTTGCCGATGCCGAACTCGGTGATCTGCTCGCCCAGCCACATGATAAGGGCCGAGCCGGAGGTGAAGGTCAGGATAATGACTATCGCCGCCCAGATGCCGGAGCCGTCTGCGGTCAGGAAGCCGGACTTCATTATCATGTAGTAGTAAGCGAAGCCCTGGATAAGGCCGATCGCTACCGTGGTGTAACGGGTGATGGAGGCGATCTTCTTCTTGCCCTCCTCGCCCTCTTCCTTGCTCATGCGCTCCAGCGCGGGGATCGCGATGGTGAGAAGCTGGATGATGATGGATGCGTTGATGTAGGGCTGGATGGACAGGGCGAAGATGGTCGCATTCGAGAATGCGCCGCCGCTCATTACGTTCAGCAGACCGAGAACGGTGTTCTGCATCTGGTTGAAATACTGACCCAGAGCGTCAATGTCGACGTAGGGCACGGGGACCGCATTACCGAGACGGTAGAGGAGGATGATGACCAGAGTAAAGAGTATTTTCTTTCTCAGGTCGTCGATCTTCCATGCATTTCGCATTGTCTGCAGCACTTAGATCACCTCGGCCTTTCCGCCTGCCGCCTCAATTTTTTCT
>CALZAG010000171.1 GCA_945613045.1 uncultured Clostridia bacterium
TTTTGCGCCAGCCCGACCGGTGATAATGGCAACAGTCTATTTTGTACTCGCGTGCTGTTTCACATCGCTGCGAATTCTTACAGGCGGACGGCCAATGGCCGCCCCTACGGGTGCGTGGATAAACAACCGCCCTGTCATTCAGACAATGGTAATGTCCCGACTACCTCCGCAGAACATGATCGGGCTGACGCAATATAGACACGCACTGTCTTAACGCGAATTTAAAAGAAGCGAATAAAAAATACGGTATGCTGAGCATACCGCATTTTCGCAGGTTCGATTAACCCTCAATAGCCTCTGCAGGGCACTGAGCCGCACATGCGCCGCACTCAAGGCACTTGTCGGCGTCGATCTCATAATGAAGATCGCCCATAGAGATAGCTTCAGCAGGGCACTGTGCTGCGCATGCACCGCAGGACAGGCACTCGTCGGTAATAACAAAAGCCATGATGAAACCTCCATATGTAATTTGCGCAATAGACTTGCAAGTGCATTGTAACACATAAAACGGAAAATGCAAATGTAAAATTCAAGTTTGCATTTATTTCTTTTTATTTTTGGCAATAATCCCGTATACGACAGCATCGGCAGAGCCGATCGGCTATGATACAAGCGAGGGGGAATGTTGCCTTGAAGAACAACGAGAAATTTACCGAGAAGGCGGAGGGTGCGATCGAGCAGGCGCGGCTGGCCGCCTTCAGCCTCGGTCACAGCTATGTGGGAACGGAGCATCTGCTGCTCGGTATAGTGCGCGAGAGCGCGGGCCTCGGCGCCCGCATACTTCGGGACCGCGGCATAGCCGAGCACAACCTCAGGGAGGCCGTCAGCGCCGCCGCCGGCATCGGAGCTCCGGGCGTTCCTGCGCAGGGACTGACGAAGCGGGCGTGGCAGGCTATGGAAAAGGCCGCGGCGGACGCCTCCTCCCTCGGCCATAACTATATAGGCACGGAGCACATTCTTCTGGGCATCCTGCGTCAGCCCGACTGCGGCGGCGCAAAGGCGCTTATCAGCTTAGGCTGCGACTTAAACGATATCTACACCGACATCATGGCGGTGTTCGGGGTGGGCTCGGGGCGTTCCAGGCCCCAGCCCCAGAGCAGTCCCAAAACCGCGCAGCGCCATGTAGAGACACGCGTTCTCGACCAGTACAGCCGCGACCTCACCCAGCTCGCCGCCGCCGGCGGCATAGACCCCGTCATAGGCCGCAGCGAGGAGATACGCCGCAGCGTGCAGATACTCTCGCGCCGCAGCAAAAACAACCCCGTGCTCATCGGTGAGCCGGGCGTCGGCAAAACCGCCGTCGCCGAGGGCATCGCCCTGTACATCGCCAACGGCAAGGCTCCGGACAGCATGGCGGGAAAGCGGCTCGTCTCCCTCGACCTGCCCGCGCTGCTGGCCGGAACGAAATACCGCGGCGATTTCGAGGAGCGCGTCAAGGCCGTGCTCAAGGACGTTAAAAAAGCCGGCGACGTGATACTCTTCATCGACGAGCTGCACACCATAATCGGCGCCGGCAGCGCCGAGGGCGCGATAGACGCGGCGAACATCCTCAAGCCCGCGCTCGGCCGGGGCGAGGTGCAGATAATCGGCGCCACGACGCCGGAGGAGTACCGCCGCCACATCGAAAAGGACGCCGCGCTCGAGCGCAGGTTCCAGCCGGTGAAGATATCCGAGCCCGGCAGAGCCGAGAGCCTTTCCATGCTCCGCGGCGTGCGCGAGAGCCTTGAGGCGCACCACAGGGTCAAGATATCCGACGCCGCGCTTGAGGCCGCGGTGGATCTCTCGGCGCGGTATATAAGCGACCGCTGCCTGCCGGACAAGGCCATCGACCTCGCCGACGAGGCCGCGGCAAGGATCAGGGTCAGCCACGGCAGCCTTGTTACCGCCGAGGACATCGCCGAGGTGGTGTCGGCGTGGACAGGCATCCCCGTCGCAAACCTCAGCTCCGACGAGACAAAGCGCCTGCGCGATATGGAGAGCATACTTCACCGCCGCGTTATCGGCCAGAGCGAGGCTGTATCCGCCGTGGCAAAGGCGATCCGCCGCGGCAGGGTCGGGCTTTCAGACCCCAACCGGCCAATCGGCAGCTTCCTGTTCCTCGGCCCCACGGGCGTGGGCAAGACGGAGCTGTGCCGCGCGCTTGCCGAGGCCGTTTACGGCGAGACCGACGCTATGATAAGGCTGGATATGTCCGAATACATGGAAAAGCACGCCGTAAGCAAGCTCATCGGCTCGCCCCCGGGCTACGTCGGCTACGAGGACGGCGGCCAGCTCACCGAAAAGGTGCGCCGTAAGCCCTGGTCGGTGGTGCTGTTCGACGAGATCGAAAAGGCGCACGAGGACGTCTGGAGCATACTGCTGCAGATCATGGACGACGGGCATCTCACCGATTCCGGCGGCAGGCAGGTATCCTTCCGCAACACCATAATCGTCATGACCTCCAACATCGGCGCAAAGGCGATAACCGAGGGCAGGCCGAGGCTCGGCTTCGCGCCCGAGGGCGGCGCGCAGAGCGCGGACGCGGAGCTCACAGCGCGCATAAACGAGGAGCTGCGCCGCACCTTCAAGCCGGAATTTTTAAACCGCATCGACGAGACAATCGTGTTCCACAGGCTCAGCCGCGCGGAAATACGCAGCATAACCCAGCGCATGCTTCTGACTGTGGCCGGACGCTTCGATGCCCTCGGTATGAGCCTGAATGTACCGGAGCCGGTCGTGGACTATCTTGCCGAGCGCGGCTATGACGAAAAGTACGGCGCACGTCCGCTGCGCCGCGCAATACGCTGTCTCATCGAGGACAAGGCCGCCGAGCTCATGCTCGAGGACAGGCTCGGCAAGGGCGACAGCGTGAGCGCCCGCCTCGAGGACGGAAAAATTGTTTTGACTAAAGAAAAAAAGTAGATTATAATAATAAGGTCAACCGTATCGGTTGACCTTTCAGACTGTCAAAGAACTAAAAATGAATGCATAGACAACAATAACGGTTGGGGGAGCTCGAGGGGGCGG
>CALZAG010000172.1 GCA_945613045.1 uncultured Clostridia bacterium
ACGCTGCCGTAGGGGCGGCCATTGGCCGTCCGCTCCTGCCGGAGGGGCAATTCGCTTTCAAGATAGAACGTGTCGCTTCCCGCCTGTCGGCGGGCGGACGAGCGATGCTCGCCCCTACAATAATGCGGTGTTCTAAAATTGTGCTGTTGCAAAAACGACAACCTGAATCGTAAAACCGATTATAAAAGATACATGGCGCCCATGATTATGAGGAGCTCCTTATCGCCGCTTTCGCGGTACATGAGGTAAAGGATGAGTATCAGCAGCAGATCCTCGGTTTCGAGCTCGCCGAGCTTTTTCGGCAGATCGCCCAGAAAGGGCAGCTTTTGAAGCGGCAGACCGCTTTGCTGCGGCGTTTTCCGCGCCGGCGCGGGCGTACCGCGGGACGGAGAGCCCGCCCCGCTTTTTTTGCCTGACTGCTGCCTCCCGTTTCGGGAGGGAGGCTCCTCTATCCTCTCGGCGCGGCTGCCGTTGCCGCGGTAACGGTTATAGACCGCCATCGTCGTCCCCTCCAAACTCCCCCGCAGCAAGCTCAGCCAGTCCCGCGAGGCGGGCGATCTTCATCGCCCTGTCCATTTTGCTGCGCCGCTTTTCGGAAAGATACGGTCTCATGGCCTCCAGCAGCTTCGTGTCCTTGCTGTTCCTGCCGCCGTCCATGAGACCGCTTATTTTTTTGAGCAGGCCGGGGTCGAAGTCCGGCGCCCTTTTTTCCTCCGGCCCGGGCTCGCCGCCGCCCATGAGCGACTTTGCAAAGCCTGCAAACCGCTCCATCTCTTTCGGGTCGTTCAGCAGCTGATTGAGCTTATCCTCAAAATCGCTCATGGGCGCTCACCTCACTCCATAGCCTTTTTGAGGCTTTCGGCAAGCTTTCTGCCCTCGTCTGTGGACAGAACGCCCCGAAGTATGTTTTGCAGCGCCGCCATATCGCCGCTCTTGGCGGCCTTTTGGACGGCCTCGGCGTCGACCATGCGGCTGACGGCCTTGCCGGCGTCGGAGTCGGCGATGCTTTTGAGCTTATCGCTCTTGCCGCTTTTGCCGAGCTGCTCGCCCAGCTTTTCCAGATCATTCATAAACTATCACCCGACATATTATATTCACACGCTATGCGGAGGTTTACTGTGAAAGCTATGAAAATCGCCGTTTTTTCCGACACCCACGGCTCGTCGCGCGGCATGATAAAGGCCGTCGCGGAGTACGGGCCCGACCAGATCATCCACCTCGGCGACGGTATGCGCGATACCGAGGCGCTGGAGGCGGAGTTTCCGATGATACCCGTCTGCCGCGTTCCGGGCAACTGCGACTATGATTCGGACGGGGAGGACTACAAGGTCATAAGGCTTGGGCCTCTGAAGGCCTTTATCACCCACGGCCACCGCTATGCCGTGCGCGGCGGGAAGCTCGACGTGCTGCTGTACGCGGCGCAGTGCTGCGGCTGCCGGATCGCCATGTTCGGCCATACCCACCGCGCCGGCTTTGAGCAGCTCGAAGGTATGTTCGTCTTAAACCCCGGCACCGCAGGCAAGGGCCCGGACCGGACCTGGGCAAAGCTCGAGATCGGCCCCGAGGGTGAGATAAGCTGCGCTATTTGCGATATCTGAGCGTTAATTTACAAAAAAGTATAGATTATTCCATGCGATTGTATTAAAATACCTGTTATCTATCCGAAATTCAGGAGACGTATTATGAAGAAGATTACAGCAATCATCCTCGCCGTCATCATGCTCTGCGGCTGCGCGGCCGGCTGCGGCGGCTCCGAGGAGGACACCGTGATGACCGTCAACGGCTTTGACGTCAGCTTTGACGAATACATGACCTGGCTGGGAAGCGCGGTCAGCGAGATAAAGGATATCTACAGCAGCTACTCCGGCACGGGCGTGGACTGGGACGGCAGCTTCCTGTTTGACGACAGCATCACCAACGCCGAGTGGTGCATAAAGCGCGCGACCGAAAACGTCACGAAGCTCCACACTGTCGAGAGCAAGGCCTCGGAGCTGGGCGTGACGGTCACCGACGAGCAGAAGCAGGATATCGAGGACGAGCTTAAGGAGCTCAGGGACACCTATGCCACCGGCGACGACCCCGACGCATCCATGAAGGAGTTCCTCGCCTCCTATAACTACACCGAGGACAGCTACAAGACCCAGCGCAGGCTGAATAATCTGTACTACAACCTCTTTGCCGAGCTCTACGGCGAGCAGGGCGAAAAGCTCGATGAGGAAAAGGTCCTCAAATACGCCGAGGATAACGACTATGTGACCTCCGCCCACATCCTGATAAAGACCACCGAGGACGTCACCGACGAGGACGGCAATACCAGCTCGCAGGAGCTGTCCGAGGAGGCGAAGGCCGAGAAGCTTGCCAAGGCACAGGAGCTTGCCGATGAGCTGAAGGCGATAACTGACGACGCCGAGCGCTGGACGCGCTTCAAGGAGCTCATGAACGAGTACAGCGAGGATCCCGGCAAGGAGAGCTTCCCCAACGGCTACTGCTTCACAACGGGCACCATGGTCGAGATCTACGACACCACCAGCCGCTCCCTTGAGGAGTATCAGGTTTCAGACCCCGTGGAGTCAGAGCACGGCTACCACGTTATCATGCGTCTGCCCACGACCGGCAAGGATCTCGTGTCCTATTACAGCGGCTATCAGCAGATGGTCGTGCCTCTGTCGTATATGGCCGCCCCCAGCTATTACGATACGGATATTGCGGGCTGGACCAAGGAGGCTAAGGTCAAGTACACGAGTCTGTACGAGAAGACCGATTTTACGCAGTTTATAACCGACGACGGCTTTAATTTCGTCTGCTACGCAGACTTTAAGGCCGATCAGGATAAAAAATGAGAATAAATGTATTAAGACCGCCCTGTCAGGGCGGTCTTTGTCCAGACTGTCGATAAACCTCATTTTACTCCGGAGCAGCCGAATGCCTTCCCCTTG
>CALZAG010000173.1 GCA_945613045.1 uncultured Clostridia bacterium
AGGAGCCGGATGAGGTGGGCAGGTTGCTGTAACACCTTTTCTCCGGACGACATATTTTTATATACTATATTAATTATATATCTATTGAAAAACGGTTATAATTTTGCTATAATTTTAAACAGAGATTTTTTGTTCTCGCAAAGGGCAACAACGCTTTGCAAAGGCGGGTTCGTATGCTCGTCTTATGCTTATAATAATGGGGTATTTTGCGAAAAAAGAGGTGTTTACATGAGCATGAATTCCCTGGGCGATATATGGAAGGCCGTGCTTGACGCGCTGGGTCAGCAGCTTACGCCGACCGCTATCTCCACCTGGTTTGACGACTGCGTCCCCGTCGAGATCGACGGCAGCACCCTCGTCCTCAAGACGAGCACCGATTTCAAGCGCGATATAATCGTCAAGCGCTTTTCCGAGACCATCAAAAACACCCTCAGCGATATTTTTTCCACCGACTTCAGCATAATCGTTCTCACAGAGGAGGAGCTCGGCGACTATCAGGAGAAGAAAAAGGACGACGATCCCCTGCCCGAGATGGCGGGATACACCTTTGACCGCTTCATCGTCGGCAACTCCAACCGCTTCGCGCACAACGCCGCGGTCGCTGTATCGCAGAAGCCCGGCAGCGCGTACAATCCCCTGTTCATCTACGGTAACTCCGGCCTCGGCAAGACCCACCTGCTGCTTGCAATCGGCCAGTCGATACGCGAGAGGACGCCCTCGGCCAAGATAGCTTACATAAAGGGCGACGAATTCACAAACCAGCTCCTCAAATCCATAAAGGAAGGCACCGGCGAGGAATTCCGCATGAAATACCGCAACGTCGATCTTTTCCTTGTCGACGATATCCAGTTCATCGCCGGCAAGCAGGCGACCCAGGAGGAGTTCTTCCACACCTTCAACAACATCTACGAGGCAGGACACCAGATAGTCATCACCTCCGACCGTCCGCCCATAGAGATGAGCCTTCTTGACGACCGTCTCATGTCGCGCTTTCAGGGCGGGCTCATGGCGGATATACAGCCGCCCGATATCGAGACGCGCATGGTCATAACCCGCGCCAAGGCGGCGCAGCTCGGCCTTGTTCTGGAGGACGACGCCGTGACCTACATCGCCGAGACCATAACCTCAAACGTCCGCCAGATAGAGGGCGTTATAAAGCGCCTGACGGCCTACCGCGAGATACTTGACAGCCGAATCGACACCGCCGCCGTCAAGCGCGCGATAAAGGACGTTGTCCGCATCGGCACCTTCATTCCCTCTCCGCAGCTTATCATCCGCGAGAGCGCCCGCTACTTTTCCTTAAACGAAGAAGATCTGCGCGGCCAGAACCGCAGCAAAAACACCGCGACCGCGCGCCAGATATCCATGTACCTCATCCGCACGCTGACCAATCTCCCGCTCAAGGAGATCGGCGCCGAATATGAGGACAGAAACCATTCGACGGTGCTTTCCTCGATACGAAAGGTCGAGGAGCTCATCAAGGAAGATCCCAAATTTGCTGCAACCGTGAGAGACATCACATCCAACATAAATTCGGTCTGAGTTTTCAACATTTTGCTGTTGAAAAATAAAATTGTGGAGTTGAAAACTTTTTCCCTGGTTTTCACTGTTGAAAGCTTAAAAATTATCAACATTTTTATCAACATTAAAAATCAAGCTGTATCAATGCTTTTTTCGGGTTTTCCACAATTTTTCGCACTACTGCTGTTACTACTTAACTTATTATAGATTTATTCATTATATCACTTCGTTTTTATCGGGAGGAGCATTATGAAAATTTCCTGCGAGAAGCATATTTTACAGGCCGCAGTGGCGGTAAGCTCAAGAGCCGCCGCGTCAAAAAGCCCCATACCCACCCTCGAGGGCATTCTGCTCGAAGCCGGCGAGGATCTCAGAGTGACGGGCTACAACCTCAAAAAGGGCATATATACAAACATCGATGCCGAGGTATCCGAGCCCGGCAGCCTTGTTCTCGACGCAAGGCTTTTGGGAGAAATGGTAAGGCGTATGCCCGACGGCATGATATCAATCGTTTCCGACGATCAGAACATGACCACGGTAAAATGCGGCAAGACCGAGTTTTCATTCATGGGCATGGACAGCGGCGAGTACCCGGAGCTTCCCTCCGTGGACGGGCTTAAATGCTACACCATAAAGCAGAGCGCGCTCAAGGGCATGATAAATCAGAGCATCTTCGCCGTCAGCGACAATGACAGCCGTCCGGTTTACACCGGCTCCATGTTCGAGGTCGAAAACGGTGTTCTGACGATCGTTTCCGTCGACGGCTACAGGCTTGCTATACGCCGCGAGGCGATAGAGGGACCGGCCGAGCGCAATGAGTTCATCGTCCCCGCCTCCGCCCTTACGGATATCGAGCGCATAAGCTCGGCAGAGTCCGAGGAGAATATCGGCATTTTCGTCGGAAGCAGCCACGTTTCCTTCACCGTGGGCAAGACCGTCATAGTCTCCCGCAGGCTCGAGGGCGATTTTCTCAACTACAGAAAGGCTATGCCCGATACCTTCAAGCATATGATAAAGGTCAGCCGTCAGGAGCTGCTGAAAGTTGTCGACCGCGTCGCGCTCATCATCGACGAGAAGGCGAAAAATCCGGTGCGCATGAGCTTCAATGAGAATTTCATCGACTGCCTGTGCACGACGCCCATAGGCAAGGCCGAGGACGTCTGCTTCTGCGAGGGCGACGGTGAGGGGCTGGAGATAGGCTTCAACAGCAAGTACCTCATGGACGCGCTCAAGGCCGCGCCCGCGGACGAGCTTCTGCTGTGCCTGAACACAAATACCTCACCCTGTATAATGGTCCCCGCCGACGGCAGCGATAAGTTTAAATATATGGTTCTTCCCATCAGGCTGAGGGCTCAGTAATAAAAACTGTTTATGCTTTGAATGACACCT
>CALZAG010000174.1 GCA_945613045.1 uncultured Clostridia bacterium
CAAAGCAACAATATCTCAGCATAACAAAGCAGCCGCCCTCGGGCGGCTGCTTTTCCAATTTCTTGTGTAGCGTGCGCAACAGCTTTCGCTGCGCATTTGTATTAAGATGAAACGGCAAAAAACAAAACGTGAGGAGGTCAAACTTATGATCCGCAGAGTTATAGAGATAAACGAGGAAAAGTGCAATGGCTGCGGCGCCTGCGTAACGGCGTGCCACGAGGGCGCGATAGGGCTTGTAGACGGCAAGGCAAGGCTCCTTCGGGATGATTACTGCGACGGGCTCGGCGATTGCCTGCCCAACTGCCCCATGGAGGCGATAAGCTTTGTCGAGAGAGAGGCTCTGCCCTATGACGAGGCCGCCGTGAAAGCGGCGATGGCCGCAAAGGGAGCAGCTTCGGGCTGTCCCGGCTCCGCTCCGAAAAGGATAAATGTCAGCGAGGCCGGACAGGCGTGCAGCGTTCCCTCGCGGCTTTCAAACTGGCCCGTCCAGATAAAGCTTGCGCCGGTAAACGCCGACTGCTTTGACGGCGCAGATCTGCTGATAGCCGCCGACTGCAGCGCCTATGCCTTCGGCAGCTTCCACGAGGACTTCGTCAAGGGCAGGATCACACTTATCGGCTGCCCGAAGCTCGACGCCGTCGACTATGCCGAAAAGCTCGGGGAGATCTTCCGCGCAAACGATATAAAAAGCGTGACCCTTACCCGTATGCAGGTGCCCTGCTGCGGCGGCCTGCAAATGGCCGTGCAGCGCGCGATTGCCGCATCGGGCAAAAAGATCCCCTTCAGGACGGTCACGATCACGGCCGACGGCAGGATACTGTGAGACATAGTAAAGCCGTAAAGCGGTTCCGGAATTGACCGGAACCGCTTTTGCCGTATTCTGCTGTCTATTGCGGAAAACGGGAAATTACGATATAATGCTATCACATATACATATATCCACGGAGGCGCTTATGAGATTTCCCTGTCTGGTGGTCGACCATGACGACACGGTGGTCGACAGCACCGCGACCGTTCATTTTCCCTGTTTTGTTGAATACATGGCCAAATTCCATCCCAACATACACTACACTCTCGAGCAATACCTAACGGATAATTTTGACCCCGGCATAGTGGCGCTGTTCCGCGATATAATCGGCATGAGCGACGAGGAGATAGCACACGAGGAGAGGTATTGGAACGCGTATGTCCAGAACCACGTTCCCAAGGCCTACGAGGGTATGCGCGAGCTGCTCTGGGAGCAGAAAAACCGCGGTGGAAGGCTGTGCGTGGTGTCTCATTCCTACACCCATAACATCCTGAGGGACTACAGGGAAAACGGCCTGCCTGAGCCGGATATGGTATTCGGCTGGGAAAGCGAGCCGGATAAGCGCAAGCCGAGCACATATCCGCTTCTGAAGATAATGGCCGAGTACGGTCTTGAGCCGGCGCAGCTCCTCATGCTGGACGACCTCAAGCCGGGGTACGACATGGCAAGGGCCTGCGGCGTGAGCTTCGCCGCCGCCGGCTGGTCGAACGACGTGCCGCAGATCGAGAGCTTCATGCGCGCAAACTGCGGGCTGTATTTCAAGACCGTGCCTGAGCTCAGAGCCTATCTTTTTGAATGATCGGAGACGAAGATATGAGCAAGAGAATAATTAAAATAGTCCTTACCGGCGGCCCCGCGGCGGGCAAGACCACGCTCATAAGCCGCATTCTGAAGGAGTTCAAGCAGGAGGACGGCTGGCGTGTCATCACTATACCGGAAACGGCGACGGAGCTGATATCCGGCTTCGGGATAAAGCCCTTCGGCAACTGTATGTCCATGCTGAAATTTCAGGACTTTGTGATCGCCGACCAGATACATAAGGAGAAGCTGGCGCTGTGGGCGGCGGAGGTGGTCCCCGAGAAGGACGTCCTTGTGATCTACGACAGGGCGCTGATGGACGACAAGGCGTACATAAGCGACGAGGAGTTTGCCGCTACCCTTGCGGGTTTCGACGGCCGCACCGAGAAAACGGTGCTCGCGGGCTATGACGCGGTGCTGCACCTTGTCACCTGCGCCAAGGGCGCGGAGTTTGCGTATGATCTGGGCAACGAGGCGCGCACGGAGTCGATAGAGTATGCAAGGGAGATGGACGACCGCACCCTGAGGGCATGGAGCGGCCACCCGAATCTCAGGATAATCGACAACGCCATAAACTTCGAGGATAAGATAAACCGCGCAATACGGGAGATCTACCGCATCG
The DNA here is from genome assembly GCA_945613045.1 of uncultured Clostridia bacterium. Classification (GTDB taxonomy): domain Bacteria; phylum Bacillota; class Clostridia; order Oscillospirales; family Oscillospiraceae; genus F23-B02. Next base: position 2,229 of record CALZAG010000174.1, read on the forward strand.
TGGGGCAGCCCGAGCCTATGGTGAGAAAGCGCAAGTACCTCATTTCCATGCCGGATATGGAGAACCTTGCCGAAAGGTACGCGGCCGTACCCATCGACATGGTGCAGACCTATCTGTGCATGACCAATCCCTGCATCGAGCGCCGTGTGCGCCGCCAGAAGCACGGCGGAGAGTATATGTATTTCTACACCGAGAAGCACATCCGCCCCGACGGCACAAAATGGGATACGGAAAAGCCCATCACCGAGAAGGACTACAACAGGTATCTGCTGGAGGCAGACCCCGAGCTTCAGAGCGTGGACAAAACCAAATACCGCTTCGTGTACGACAGCTGCCGATTTGAGATAGACGTCTATCCATTCAGCGCGGATAAGGCAGTCATGTTCCGCTATTCGGAAAACGACGAGGCGGCGATACCGCCCGAGATCCGCGTCATACGGGAGGTCACGGGCGATCCGGACTATAAGAACAAGCAGCTTGCGAATGTGCAGAAGCTGTAAAAAAGCGAAAAGCAGGACCCGCGGGACATATGTCCCGCGGGCCTTGCTTTAAAGTGTAATTATTATCAGAAAATGATGCTGAGAATAATGCGGAGCAGAGCCAGCTGTCCGAGAGCGGTGATGACGTTATCCATTACTTTTTCTCCTTTCCAAGTTTCCCGT
>CALZAG010000175.1 GCA_945613045.1 uncultured Clostridia bacterium
GAATTCCGGAGTTACGTTCATGTGTATAAACTCATCCACCAGCAGCATATGGCCTGTGCTTGAAATTGGCAGCCATTCGGTTATGCCCTCGACGATGCCGAGGATTATTACCTTGATAATTTCAATAAATTCCATTTGAACACCCTTGTATTATTATGCTCCCGCTTACAGCAGCATGACTCCCTTTTCCTCGCACAGCGCCTCAGTGCGTTTATCCCAGATCGACGCCTGCACCTCGCCGATATGCGCTTTGCCAAGCAGCAGCATTGAAACACGCGACTGGCCGATGCCGCCGCCTATGGTCAGGGGCAGCTCACCGTTTAAGAGCATTTTGTGGTAGGGCAGCTGCCTGCGGTCATCGCAGTTTGCAAGGCGAAGCTGTCTGTCCAGGGATTCGGGATCCACGCGGATGCCCATTGAGGATATCTCTATCGCGCAGTCGAGCCAATCGCACCAGAACAGGATGTCCCCGTTGAGGCTCCAGTCGTCATAGTCCGGCGCTCTGCCGTCGTGCGGCTTGCCGGATCTCAGCGCACCGCCGATGCCTATGATGAAAATGGTCTTATGCTCCTTTGCGAAGGCGTTTTCCCTCTCCTTCGGGCTCATATCGGGGTACATATCCTCCAGCTCCTGCGCCGTTATAAACGTGACCTTGCGCTCCAGCTTCCCCAGGCGCTGAAGCTGCGGATATATCGCCTGCATGGTATCCTGAGTGTCGCACAGAGCCTTGACGATATCCATGACCGTGAGCTTGAGATAATCGAGGTTGCGGTTTTCCGGCAGAATGACCTTCTCCCAGTCCCACTGGTCAACGTAAATGGAATGGAGGTTATCAAGCTCATCCTCGTCGCGGCGAATGGCGTCCATATCAGTATACAGCCCCTTGCCGGGGAAGAAGCAATAGCGCTTGAGCGCAAGACGCTTCCACTTAGCGAGCGACTGCACGACCTGCGCTGTCGCGTCCGAGCGGAGAATATCAAAGGATACAGGCCGCTCGTAGCCGTTGAGATTATCGTTGAGGCCGGAATTTGATTCGACAAACAGCGGCGCGGAAACGCGGTACAGGTTCAGAAGCGCGCCTAACCTGTCCTCAAACAGGCGCTTTAACAGGCTTATGGCTTTCTGCGTGTCATACACGCTGAGGATACTTTCGTAACCCTCCGGGATTCTTGTTTCCATGGATACTCCTCCTGTGGTGAAAATAGAAAATGCCCATAATTATAGGCATTTTTATAACTGTTATACCCTTTTATTATTTATCAAGAAGCTCGATTATCTGCCCGTAGATCTTCTCGGCATGACGCCTGAAGTTCTCCTCTATCCGCTCGGCCTGGGCTTCGCCCGAGCTCAATATCTCAAGACGGATGATCTCGCCCTTGCCGTCGGACATGGCAAGCGTCACGAAGCATTCGCCCTTCTTCAGCTCATGCTCGGCCGTGAGCATGGAAAGCCTCAGCAGGCGCTCGGCCTCGGGCGCTATGATCTTCTCTGCCTTTTTCCGCACGGAATACGGCAGGCTGCTCTCGACCGTTTCTCCGGCGGAAGCGCCTCGGGCGCTTATTCTGAGTCCGTCCTCTTCTTCGTTTATCAGCCCGTTTTCGATGAGCTCGGCAAGGCAGTCAGAATATTCAAAATAGCCGAAGCCCTCGTCGCACTGCTGTGTAAGATCCTGAAGGTCGATCGGCGCGACGGCGCCGGGAAGGCGGCGAAGAATGAACAGAATGAGTATTTTTATGTCGAGCTTTTCGTGGATGAATCCAAGTCTCTCCATGATCGCACTCTCCTACAATTTGCGAAATTATTATATATCAAAAACCGGGATATGTAAATATATCAGGATTTTTTCAGTCCGATGAACGACGCAATGATAACAGCAACTGCCGTTACGTGCAGCAGGACGCCCCTTGCCGACAACGGGTCGGTATTCGAACCGATCACGCCGAAGTCCGCGAGCAGCATGGCCGCAAGAATTATCACCTCGGCGGCAAGGACAAATATCCAGAACGTTCTTTTCATAGCACACCTCTCAAGTACAGGTATATTTTAATAATAATACAAGGATTTATTTTTGTAAATCCAATTTGCTTCACATTTTTAATTACTGCGCATAGACTGTACTGAAGTTTTTCTTCAATTCCATTCTGGGAGGTATGTTTATGGCAGACAGGGTTGTTCCCGGCCCGGTCAATGATGATGACTGCATCAAGGAGGCCGTCTGCGTTAATACAAGAAAGATAATGGATTCCTGCCGCGACAAAGACTGCATAGAAGACCTCAGAGTTTACCCCACCTTATGCTCTCAAGCATACATAGAGAGCGCCTTCAGCGTGCGTCCCCGCTCGGCGGAGCTGCTTCACTGCAAGGTATCCGTAAACGAGATCTGCCTCAACCGCGGATACTACACCGTTGACGTCACCTACTTCTATAAGATAACCGGCGAGACTTTCCCCGCAAATCAGGTGTTTACGGGTCTGGCGGTATTCGACAAGCGAGTCATGCTTTTCGGCTCCGAGGGCAGAGTCAAGACCTTCTCCTCCGATGACTGCTGCGTTCTGGGCGGCGCAAATCACATGCCCTTTGCAGAGGTCGATGCCGTTGACCCCATCGCACTGCACATGACTCTCGCAGACGCTCCCCTGCCCGAACCCGGCATTGAGCAGCGGGAAATACCCAGAGAGGTCATCGATTCCTTCGGCGAGGAGCTGGCCGTCAGCGGCTGCGGCCGCCATGTGTACGTTACGCTGGGGCAGTTTTCTATCATCCGCCTCGAGCGCAGCACCCAGCTTCTCATCCCCGCCTATGATTACTGCCTGCCCGACAAGGAGTGCGTGGGCTCCTCCGAGGATGATCCCTGCACCATGTTCGGACGCATCCGCTTCCC
>CALZAG010000176.1 GCA_945613045.1 uncultured Clostridia bacterium
TTTAAATTGATTGAAGTTTGTCAATAAAAGTGACAAAAATTCCTTGAAAATAAGCGGTTTTGTTGTTATTATTCACCTATTGAGACAGGTATGTTTTACCCCTGCGCGCCGTGCCGGCAGCCACCGGATCAGTGCGGGACGGAAAAGAAACAGAAAAGAGTTAAAAAATTGACAGTTTGGTCTTGCACAGAAAGACCCAAAGTGTTATATTTATAACAATAGCGTTACTAACTATTTGAATCAGAGACAAACCGAAAGGAGGGGCGTTAATGGCGTTTGAGGAGATCGCGGGAATAGCCGCGGCCGAAGAGGAAGCAAAGCGCATCAAGGCTGAAGCCGAAGCGGAGGCCAAGCGGATGCTTGCCGAGGCGGAAAATACCGGCAAAGCCGAGGTGGAGGAAGCTTCAAAGAAGGCAGAGGCGGAAATTATTAAGATGAAAAATGATGCGCAGGCCCGGGCCGAAGCAGAAGTGCAGGAGATATTCTCGGCGGCGGAGAACAAAAAGGCCGTGCTGAGAGCAAAGGCGGAGAGCCAATGCGCTAAGGCGGTAAAGCTCGTAGCGGAAAGGATCGTGAACGGTTAATGGCCATTGAAAAAATGAAAAAGCTCCGGCTGATGGCTGTTCGCGGACAAAAGGAGGCGCTGCTGCGGGATCTGCTGCTGCTGGGCTGCGTGGAGGTATCCGAACCTGAGGAGGCCGAGCTTGAGCCCGGGATCCGAAGCTGTCTTTCAAAAGAAAGCAGCGAGCTTCTGGGGTACAGGACAAGCCACGCCAAGCTCACACAGGCGGTCGAGCTGCTGCAGAAGTATGCACCGGCTAAGAAGCCTCTGCTCTCGGCAAAACCCGAGACCGACAGCGAAGCGATCCTTGACGACAGTACGCTGCCGCAGACCATGGAGCTTGCCGGGGAGATAATCGGCAGGGATGAGCGCATCCGCCGCATAACGGCCGAGGAAAGCCGCATGCGCGGCCAGATCGAGTCGCTTTCACCGTGGCTGAGCCTCGACTATCCGCTCGAGTGCGCCGGTACGGAGCGCTGCTCGGTCGTGCTTGGAGGAATTCCGGCGGCGATTGACGTCGGCAGCGCCGAGGCGGCGCTGAACGCAGCGGCGGAGGAAGCCGAGCTCGTGCTCGTAAACTCGGATAAGGATCAGCACTATCTGGTGCTAATCTGCCTTAAAGAGGAGCTTTCCGCGGCGCTGGACAGCCTTAGAGAATTCAGCTTTGCCGCCGCCAGCCTCGGCGGCATGAACGGCACGGCTAAGGAGTGCACAGAGCGCATGGAAAGCGAGCTTGCCGGGCTTGCGGAGGAAAAGCTCCGCCTCACCGGCGAGATCTGCGACCAGGGCGTACACAGGGAGGAGCTTGAGCTGGCTGCCGACCGCCTGAACGCGAAGATCGCCTGCGCCGAGGCGGAGGACAGGATGTACGGCATGGAGAGCACGGTCGTCCTGCAGGGCTGGGCGCTTGCCAAGAAGGTGCCCGAGCTTGAGGACTGCCTTAAAAAGTACGACTGTGCATGGGAGCTGTCCGACCCCGAGCCGGATGAGTATCCCGACGTTCCGGTAAAGCTCACAAACAATAAAATAACAAACGGACTTAACATGGTCACGAATATGTACAGCCTGCCGGCGTACGACGGAGTTGACCCCAATCCGCTGATGGCGCCGTTCTTTATCCTGTTTTACGGACTGATGATGGCGGACATGGGCTACGGCCTTTTGATGATAATCGCGGCAGTCGTCGCAATGAAGAAGATAAGACCCCGGGCAGGTACGCTGTCGTTCTGCCAGCTCCTGCTGTGGGCCGGAATATCGACCTTCATCATGGGAATACTTACCGGCGGCTTCTTCGGAAACGCTATCGAGCAGGTAGGCAAAATACTCGGAAAGCCTGAGGGCTGGGGTGAGCTGTGGTGCCTGTTCAACCCAATGACCGACAGTATGACGGTGCTCATAGGCGCGATGGTGCTCGGCTTTATCCACCTGAACACCGGCATGGTGATAAGCGTCGTGGAAAAGGTCAAAAAGGGCGATGCGGCAAGCGCCGTTTGGGAAGAGGGCTCGCTCTGGGTCATCTTCATAGGAGCCGCGCTCATGGTATTTGACATCGGAAGCATAGGCGGAGTTCCCGTCGTTCTGATACTCGGCTGCGTGATGCTGTTTTACGGCGGCTCGCGCGGGGCCAAGGGCTTCGGAAAGGTCACGAGCGTTTTCGGCACGCTGTACAACACCCTGACAGGCTGGTTCGGCGATATTCTTTCATATTCACGAATCATGGCGCTGATGCTCGCCGGCTCCGTCATAGCGACGGTGTTCAATACAATAGGCGGCATAGCAAACAGCCTGTGGTTGTTTATCCCGGTATTCATCATAGGACACACATTGAACTTTGCGCTCAACCTTTTGAGCTGCTATGTACACGACCTGAGACTTCAGTGCCTTGAGTACTTCGGCAAGTTCTATAAGGACGGCGGCAGAGCCTTCAATCCTTTGGCGATAAATACAAAGTATTATGATTTAGCAGAATGATCAGGAGGAAAAAATAATGGAATTTTTGTTCGCACATTCAGGTCTTGCAATAGGTCTTCTCGGCGCGGGTCTCGCCGCGTGCATGGCGGGCGCAGGCTCGGCAGTCGGTACAGGTATTGCCGGTGAAGCCGGCGCGGGTCTCATTACCGAGGATCCCGCAAAGTTCGGTAAAGCAATGATACTTCAGGTCGTTCCCGGTACCCAGGGCCTTTACGGTCTGGTTGTGTTCTTCGTTGCGATCATGAATATGGGGCTGCTCGACGGCAGCGGCCTAAACCTCAGCTTCGTTGACGGCTGCCGCTACTTCG
>CALZAG010000177.1 GCA_945613045.1 uncultured Clostridia bacterium
TATCGGAAACACCTTCAAGGCTTTTTCAAGCTTGAATCCTCCCCTACTTACATACGGCAGAGCCGCGCCCTTTACTTCGACGGCCGCATCCGGAGGGACCTGCATCCCCGGCTTATCTGCCCGATGACCGTCAACGAACACAAGTCCGCTCATTATGGTCGTTTTCGCCCTTTCACGGCTCTCCGTGAGGCCGAGGTCAAAAACAAGCTGATCCAATCTTATTTTTTTCACTTTTCACCTCTAACAAGCCTGCAGGCCTCTTCAAAAAGGCTGTCCGTGTCAAGGCCGCAGTGCCGTCTGAGCTCGTCAACAGAGCCGTGAACGACTACTCCGCTGCCGAGATTCGCGTTGTACGCGGCTTTCAGTGTGATACCGTTCCGCTCCGCGGCCGCCAGAATCCCGTCGGCGACGCAGGCGCTGTCGCAGACCTCCTCTGCCATGAGAAAAACGCCTGTTTTCTTAAGAGACGCCAGAACATCGTCATAGGGGTGCAGATGCAGGCTCGAGAGCTTAATGACATCGGCGCTTATTCCTTGATCTTTCAGCTTATCGGCAAGCCCAAGCATAGTATTTATTGTCGTTCCGTAAGCTGCCAATGTAATGTCCTTGCCGTCAAGAAGCTTAACGCTCGGAGCAATCTCACAGCCTCGGTAGATGCCCTCGCCTCCGCGGGGATATCTAATCGCAACAGGGCCGTCCATCTCGTTTACGGCCATGTCAAGCATACGCTCAAGCTCGGCAAAGCTTGCCGGACACAGGATCTGCATATACGGAACAGAGCTTAGGTAGCTGAGGTCAAACGAGCCGTGATGCGTTTCACCATCGCTCCCCACAAGGCCCGCGCGGTCAACGCAGAACACGACATGGAGCCGCTGGAGCGATATATCGTGAATAAGCATATCATATGCCCGCTGCAGAAAGCTGGAATATATCGCGACTACCGGTACAAGCCCCTGCATCGCCATGCCCGCCGCCATGGAAACTGCCTGCTGCTCCGCGATACCCACGTCGAAAAACCTTTCGGGGTATTTCACGGCGAATTTATCAAGTCCGGTGCCGGATGCCATCGCAGCCGTGATGGCGATTACATCCTTATTATCCTCAGCAATTTGGACAAGCTTATCGCCGAAAACCGATGAAAAGCTTGGGCCGGACTCAGGAATGGCTCCCGTGACCGGATCAAAGGCTCCGACGCCGTGGTATTTCTCCGGATGCTCTTCCGCGAAGCTGCATCCCTTGCCTTTTTTGCTTATTACATGAACAAGTACAGGCGCTGCCATTTCCTTTGCCCAGCGGATGACCGTCTCGAGCTGTTCCACATCATGGCCGTCAACAGGGCCGAGGTAATAAACGCCCATCGCGTCAAAGATATTTGAAGGCAGGATGGTTTTTTTCAGGGCTTCCTTGAGCTTGTGGTTCGCATTGTAAAGCTGAGGAACATTGCCGACGGTGCTTCTGTACCAGCGCTTGAAGTTGATATATCCGGGCTTTATGCGTTCTCTGGACAGTAGCTTTGCCATACCGCCGACATTACCGTTTATGGACATACCGTTGTCATTAAGAATGACGACCATGGGTTCATTGCTTCCGCCTAAGTTTGCCAGTCCCTCATAGGCAAGTCCGCCGGTCAGCGCACCGTCGCCTATTACAGCGGCGACATTGTAGCTTTCGTTTTTAAGAGTCCTCGCCCTTGCCATGCCGAGCGCAACTGAAACGGATGTTGACGCGTGCCCGGCGATGAAAGCGTCGTCCTCAGCCTCATGTGGCTTCGGAAAGCCGGAAATGCCGCCATAGCTGCGCAGAGTCGGAAACTCATCTCTCCTGCCGGTTATTATTTTATGAGTATAGCTTTGATGTCCGACATCAAACACGATTCGGTCAACGGAGCTGTCGTAAACCCGGTGCAGCGCGACAGTTAGCTCTACGGCTCCGAGATTCGAGGCCAAATGCCCGCCTGTTTTTGATACGTTATTTATTATAAATTCTCTCAGTTCTTCGCAAAGCTCAGGCAGTTCCTCCGCGCTCAGCGATTTTATATCGTTCGAGGAATTGACTTTATTCAGAATATTCAAAACAAAACCTCTCATATGCTTAAATATTCGCATATTTTGCTATTTTATATAATAACAAACCGCAGCGAATATTACAATAGATATTCGCTGCGGTTTTACAATTAATTCACTTAATTATTTCGCGTGACCATCGAATCGGCTAAACCGGACAAAAAGGCGGTGTCACTGAACGCTCCGCTCAGCGCGCTTTTTGCCGACTCGGTAAGCCTGCGGATCATCTCCATACAGCGCTCTTCGCCGTAAAGCGCCATATACGTGTTTTTATTTTCCTGAGCGTCGGAGCCGACCGGCTTTCCGAGCGCTTCGTTTGTGCTGATGACATCAAGGATATCATCGCGTATCTGGAACGCCGCGCCTATGGCAGCGCCGAAAAGAGCCGCTGCTTCAAGCTGCTCGTCTCTTCCTCCGGCGGCGGCCACGCCCATTTTACACGCGGCAATAAGCAGAGCGCCGGTCTTGCGGCTGTTTATCTCGTTGAGATCTTCTTCACTCAGAACCTTATTCTCGCCTGCCATATCAAGAAACTGTCCGGCGCACATCCCGTCTGAACCCACAGCGTCGGCCAATATCTCGGCGCAGTTTGCTCTGGCATCGGCAGAAAGCTCACTGCGCAGGATGGTGCCGAAAGCTTCGGCCTGCAAAGCGTCGCCGGCGAGCACCGCCGTGCATTCGCCGTAGACGACATGATTTGTCGGCTTGCCGCGGCGCAGG
>CALZAG010000178.1 GCA_945613045.1 uncultured Clostridia bacterium
GTTTAAACCGCCGATACTGTGTACAAGTACATAGTAAAGGCGGTTTTCTAATGACTGACAATAAACTGAAAAACTGGGAGCTTGCGCTGCTTTTGGCGCTGTGTGTAAGCCTGTGCGTGTGCACATGGGCCGAGGGGCGACAGCAGGTGATCAGCGGAGGGCTCGTACGTCTGCACGTTATCGCGGCCTCCGATGATGATGCCGAGCAGGCTCTCAAGCTGCGCGTGCGCGACGAGGTGCTCGCGTATCTTTCCCCTAAGCTCGATAATGCCTCCGACGCCGACCAGGCGCAGCAGATCATAAAAAGCGAGCTTCCGAACATCAAGAAAGCGGCGGAAAAGTCCGCCGAGGGGCGCGAGATACAGGTCTGCCTGAGCGAGGAATACTATCCCACGCGCGAGTACGAAAGCTTTTCTCTGCCCGCGGGGCGGTATCAGTCGCTGCGGGTGATAATAGGCGAGGGCGAAGGGCACAACTGGTGGTGCGTCGTATTCCCGCCGCTGTGCATTTCCGCCGCCGAGCAGGAAAAGGCGATGGACGCGATGAGCGACGAGGAGCGCGGTATCATAACCGAGGCCGAGGGCTACGAGATAAAATTCCGTCTCGTGGAGCTGTGGGGCGAGCTTATGGAGCTTATAAACCACGAGTAACAGTCAATAAAGATTACAGCGGCAGACTTCATAAGTCTGCCGCTGTTCATATTATTTCTTTCTTTTTCCGAAGATGCCCTTGGTCTCCACGGTCTCTCCAAGACTCTCGGCAAAGGCCTTCAGAGCCTCTTTCTGGTTGGAATTAAGCCCCTTGGGCACCACGACCCTTACAGTCACGAACTGATCGCCGCGGCCGGTGGAACGCAGATACGGCACACCCTTGCCCTTGAGCCGGAACATAGTGCCGGTCTGAGTACCCTCGGGTATGGTCAGCTTGACCTTGCCATCCAGAGTGGGGACCTCGATCTCCGAGCCGAGCGCGGCCTTTGCAAAGGATATCTCCTGCTCGAGAAGTATGGACGTGCCCTCGCGCTCAAAACGCGCATGGGGCTGCACAAGGATCGTCACAAGCAGGTCGCCGGCGGGGCCGCCGTTGAGCCCGGCGTTGCCCTGACCGCGCAGGGAGATCGTCTGTCCGTCGTCTATACCGGCGGGCACGTTTATGTTCACCTTATGCTGGCGGCGTATGCTGCCTATGCCGCGGCAGGTCTGGCAGGGGCTGTGTATTATCTTGCCGCGTCCCTTGCACTTGGAGCACTGGACATTGGACTGCATCATGCCGAAAGGCGTGCGCTGGGTGGTCTTGACCTGGCCGCTGCCCTTACAGTCGGGGCATACCTCGGCGGTCGTTCCCGCGGCGCAGCCGGAGCCCTTGCAGTCGGGACACTGCTCGATGCGCGTCACCGTAACGTCCTTTTTGACGCCGAAGGCAGCTTCTTCAAGTTTTATATTCAGATTTGCGCGCAGATTATCGCCCTTGCGCGGAGCGTTGGGGTTTTTCCCCCCGCCGCCGCCGAAGCCGAATATGTCGCCGAATATATCGCCGAAGCCGCCAAAACCGCTGAAATCGCCGAAGCCTCCGAAACCGCCGCCGCCGAAGCCCTGATTGGGGTCAAAGGCCGCGTGGCCGAACTGGTCGTACTTTGCGCGCTTATCCGGATCGGACAGCACCTCATACGCCTCGTTTATCTCCTTGAAGCGGGCCTCACAGTTCTTGTCGCCGGGGTGAAGATCGGGGTGATTTTCCTTGGCAAGCTTTCTGTATGCTTTTTTGAGTTCGTCCTCGGATGCGCCCTTCTGGACACCGAGAACCTCATAATAGTCTCTTTTATCTGCCATATGGGTACCTCAATATGAGTTTTTGACAGTCTGCGGGCACGCTTTCGGCGTGCCCGCGTGATAATTACTTGTTGTTGTCGTCGTCAACAACGGTGTAGTCCGCGTCGTAGTACTCCTGACCGTTACCATCGGTGCCCTGCGCCTGCTGATTGGGGTCGAAGCCCGCCGCGCCCTGAGCTGCCTGAGCCGCCTCATAGAGCTTTCCGAACACGTCGGTGAGCTCCTTGGTGGCCTGCTTGATGCTCTCGGTGTCGGTACCGGTGAGCGCGGTCTTCAGGGTCTGGAGTTTCGCCTCGATCTCGCTCTTTATCGAGGGATCTACCTTGTCGCCCATCTCCTCGAGGGTCTTCTCGGTCTGATACACGATCTGATCGCCCTGATTGCGGACGTCGATCTCCTCCTTGCGCTTTGCGTCCTCGGCGGCGTACATCTCGGCCTCCTTGACGGCCTTGTCGATGTCCTCCTTGGACATGTTGGTGGAGGAGGTGATGGTGATGTGCTGCTCCTTGCCGGTGCCGAGGTCCTTTGCGGAGACGTTTACGATGCCGTTTGCGTCGATGTCGAAGGTGACCTCGATCTGAGGAACGCCGCGGCGGGCCGGTGCGATGCCGTCAAGATTGAAGCGGCCGAGGCTCTTGTTGTACTGCGCCATCTCGCGCTCGCCCTGCAGAACGTTTATTTCAACTGCGGTCTGATTGTCGGCCGCGGTGGAGAATATCTGGCTCTTCTTGGTGGGGATGGTGGTGTTGCGGTCGATGAGTCTGGTGCACACGCCGCCCAGGGTTTCGATGCCGAGCGACAGCGGAGTTACATCCAGCAGCAGGACGCCCTTGACGTCGCCGGCCAGAACGCCGCCCTGGATCGCAGCGCCGATTGCGACGCACTCATCGGGGTTGATGCCCTTGAAGCCTTCCTTGCCGGTGAGCTGCTTTACCATCTCCT
>CALZAG010000179.1 GCA_945613045.1 uncultured Clostridia bacterium
CGGTATCTTTCTATATCTGCTCGTCGCGGTTTAGCCACTCCACGAACTCCGGGGCTATTTCTGTGAGCGCCCAGCCGCAGAGGACTGCCACGGCGAATGCCCCGGCCTTGATGAGGATCACCTCCTCGACGGAGTGGAACCCGCGCTCGCCTAAGACGAGCAGAATGCAGTACGCTATCGTGAGGAGGGCGGCGAGTGTTGCTGCGCCCTTCGCTATTGCCTTGATTGTTTTCATATTCTTGTCTTTCGGTTTGCTGCTATAAGGTGGTCGCGCTGGATGCGCTCGGAGGCCCGGAGGCACTCCAGTTCGTGACGGGAGTAGACGAGGCGGTTGCCGATGGCGGAGCGGTGGAGCAGCCCTGTGCGCAGGCGGTCCTCGACCCAGCGGCGACCATAGAGGCCGTACGCCTCCGAGGTGCTGAGCTCGTCCTCCAGAGGGCGGGTCCGCTTGATGATCGCGTCGGCGATGAGGTCGCTGGCTGTCATCAGGTCGTTGAAGATGTTGCCGATACTGTCCATAGTGCTGCTCCTGCTTCCGTTGCTACGCTATCCTCGTCACTCGGATGAACTTCCGGCCGCGGAGGCCGGTGCGTCGCTCGGTGCTGTACTTGAGGCCGTAGTCGCGCAGCATACTGCACGTGCTGCGTACCACGGTCGGACGCATCTCCTCGGTGTAGATGTCGAGGGTCTCGCCCACTGCCAGCTCGCGGAGCTTTCCGGTGATGTTGATGCTCTTCATTGTGTTTTTCTGATTGGGTAGGTGGTTATGCTTCCGGGGTGGCTTCCGGCTCTCCCTTCTCAAGGGCGCCTATTCCTTCCGTGCCTGCGTCGTCCGGGGTGGCTTCCGGGGCGGCTTCCTGGGTGGCCTCCTTCTTTGCGAGCTCCTCCTGCTCCGCGCTGGTGATGTAGCGGGTCACGAGACCGGGCTTGAGGCGGATGTCCATGATGCTCGTGTAGTTATTTCTAATGTAGAGTTCGATGCGCTCGATATAGCTCATATACTTTGACACCCAGCGGAAGAGCGCCGTGCCGTCCTGGTATCCATCCTGCAGAAGAATTTCGATTTCCGTATCCTCGTTGTCGTGGTTGATGTGTGCCAACTGCTTGTTATCGTAGCGGCTTTCTGTCAGCCCTTCGAGGTACAAGCTGCCGACGATTTCCGCCTCGCTGAGAGGTCGGATTGGATTGTTCTCTTTGCTCATTTTCTTGTGGTTTATTAAAAAGTTAGTAAATTAGTATGTCAATTAAGTTTGACACTGCAAAGTTAGTAAAATTTCTTTACCTCCAAGCGTTTTTTCAAAATTTTAGTAAAATAATTTATCAAAATAACGGACGCGGAAAAATCACAAGCAATCAAGAGGCACTTGGCCGTCCTCGGCCTCAAGCAAAAAGATGTCGCAGACATTCTCGGCGTCACCCGGGTGACGGTCAGCAATCTCATCAATCAGCCGAGGTTCGGAAAGAAGACGGCATACGCTTGGCATAGCGCCTTCGGGTTCTCGGTCGACTTCCTCGTAAACGGTACGGGCCCAGTGCTGAGCTCTGATGCCGTACGAGAGCCAGGGAGCATCACCCAGAACATCACGGGCAACAGCGGCATCGCCGTGCAGCAGACGGGAGTGCGGGACTGCACGAGGGTACAGGCGCAGGCACCCGCCCAGACGAAAGCAGGCGCCAATGACAGCTATTTCGCTCGCCTGTGCAGCGAACTGCTTCAGCGCGTGATAGATAAAGACAATGAGATTCAGGCACTTAGGGATGAGATATCACGTATAAAAAACGAAGAGCCCGGCCAAGCAAATCAAGACAGCAAATGATACAGATCCCGACTGACACATATTTCCGCGCCGCCGTCACGGCTATCCTCGCGAGAGGCGTGAGCGTCCGCGAGTTCTGCAAGATCACAGGCATCAACAGGGCGTCGCTCTCCAAGTTTCTATCTGGGCCCGATTCTGGCGTCGGCGTCAAGGCGTCATGGTGTAGCGCCTTGTGTCTGCATTACGCCGCCTCTCCGGCGTTCCTCCTTATGGGGCATGGCCCGGCATTCGTAAACATGCGGCAATGAGGGCGCCGACCTTCAAGGCGGTAATATATGACCGCTTCCGGCGCGGCGACGGGTCGTACCTGGTACGCGTGCGCATTACGAAGAATGGGGTGTCGCGCTACCTGCGCACCACGATAGAGGCGCGCCCTGACCAGCTGACCGCGAAGCTGAAGCCGAAGGATCCGAGATTGCTGCGGCGCATCGAAGCTCTGGTCGTTCAGATGCGCGAGGCTGTGGCGGACATTGATCCGTTCGTGCTCGACGCGCTCGGGGTGGATGATGTCGTGAATATCGTCTGCCGCTCCGGCGACAAGTCTCAAGGGTTCCGCCTTGACTTTCCTGACTATTTTGCCCAGGTGGCATCCCGGAAGGGTAGCAGCAAAAAGAACTACATGAGCGCGCTGCGCTCCTTCTCCGCTTTTATGGGGCGCGAGCATTACGACATCGCTGAGATAACGACGCCGGTGCTCAACCGCTACCGCCTGCACCTTCAGGCGCGCCACGGGGAGGATGCCCGCTGCTTGTCGCTCTATCTCTCCGCCCTCGCGCATATCGTCGGCAGCGCCCGACTGGAGCATAACGACCCCGAGCACGGCATCACGCTGGTGGGCGATCCCTTTGCGCACTTCGCTATGCCGCACCAGCAGCAGGCGCGGCGGCGGAATGTTCCGCCGGCGCTCATAGGTCTGATGCTCTACTTGCGCTCATCACTTGAGG
>CALZAG010000180.1 GCA_945613045.1 uncultured Clostridia bacterium
ACGCTCCATATAGATGTATTCGGCCATCTTGGGGTTCCAGCGGCGGGTCTGGTGTCCGAAGTGGACGCCGGCTTCCAGCAGCTGCTTCATAGATACTACTGACATTTGTTTTTCCTCCTGATTTTGTTTTTTCCTCCGGGGCTTCATCCCCTTTTCCAAGCCGTAGGCAAGCCTATAGCCACATGGAAAAAAGTCTGCTCCCGTGCGAAATGCCTTGATATAATATCAGAATTGTTTTGAAATTTCAATAGTTTTTTACCATTTTGTCAAAATATTTTTTCGCTTCTCCCTGTGTCGGCGCGGCTGATCGGCCTCGGTCTCCACAAGGATGATGTCGCCGCCGAGCTTGACGATGCATTTCCACGGCAGGATATAGTCGTCCTCCCGTCCCAAAAGGCCGAAAAACTTTGCTCTGCCGGGCGTTATGAGGGATATCAGCCTGCCCTCGGCCTCGTCGAATTCCGCATCGCAGACATAGCCCAGCCGCCGTCCGGTGTGTATGTCAATGACTTCCTTGTATCTAAGCTCGGAAAAATAACTTATCATACCATCACCCCCGTATATGATATGGGGTGATGGTTTGTACTTATGCTCAGCGGCGGAATTCTTCGGCAAGCTTTATCAGCATCAGTATATCCCGCAGAGCAGCGGCGTAATCGTCCGCGCTGCGCAGAGCCATATCCTCAAGGGGTCTCAGGGCTCTGTTGATGCTGAACATTGCTTCGACCCCCCGGGCATACAGCGACGACGCGCTGTCGTCGACCCTGCCCACAAGGGCGACCACAGGAACCCCTGCAGCCCGTGCGCGTGCGGTCAGGGACGAGATCAGCTTGCCCTGTGCGCTTTGGGCGTCGATACGCCCCTCGCCGGTAATGACGAGATCTGCCCCGTCAAGGCAGCCGTCGATGCCGACGGCGTCAAGTATGGCCTGCGCGCCAGAGCACAGCCTCGCTTTCAGAAACGCCATGCAGCCCGCGCCCATGCCTCCGGCGGCTCCCGCGCCTGGAGCGTCCGGTATGCCGGCTCCGAATTTTTCCGCAATAAGCGCGCCGATATGTCTGAGCTGTCCGTCGAGAAAGCGCACCGTGCCGGCGTCCGCGCCCTTTTGCGGCGCATAGACGAAGGCAGCGCCGTTTTCCCCGTAAAGTGGATTTTCCACGTCGCACATTGCGCATATTGCAACGTTCTCAAGGCGTTTGAGGGCCTTACTGACATTGATATCCGCTATCTCGCTCAGGCTGCCTCCGACGGGCACGAAGGCGCTTCCGTCGGCCCTTAGAAAACTTACGCCGAGAGCGGCGGCACAGCCGCAGCCGCAGTCATTCGTCGCGCTGCCGCCGAGACCCAGCAGTATTTTTCTGCATCCGGAGTCCACTGCACTCAGTATCATTTCGCCCACGCCGAAGGTGCTTGCCGCGGCGGGGTCGCGGTTCCCGGACACAAGGGGGAGCCCGGCGGCTGCGGCCATCTCTATGACGGCGGTCTGTCCCATAACGGCGTACGTCGCCTCCACGGGCTCTCCGAAGGGACCTCTTACCCTTACGCTGACCGGCGCTGCGCCGAGAAAGCGCACAAAGCAGTCGACCGTCCCTTCGCCGCCGTCGGCAACGGGAACGGTGACGGTCTCGCAGTCGGGAAATACCTCTGCCACGATTTTTTTCGCGATCCGGCAGATCTCCGCGCTCGAGAGCGTTCCTTTAAACGAATCAGATACTACAACACATTTTTTCATTGGTTCACCACATTGACGGGAGTCCCTGCCAAAAATGCCTCCAGATTCTCACGAGTCGCTTCCATTATGCGCTGGCGGCTCTCCTTCGGCGCCCAGCTTATATGGGGCGTAATGAGGCAGTTTTTCGCCGCCAGAAGCGGGTTATCACTCCGTATCGGCTCGGCGGAGACGACGTCGAGACCTGCGGCATAGACCTTGCCGGAGTTGAGCGCGTCGGCAAGCGCCAGCTCATCGATGAGCTGGCCGCGGCTGTTATTAATAATGATAACTCCGTCCTTCATCTTCGCAATGTTCTCACGGTTTATGATCTTCTCCGTTTCGGGGAAAAGCGGGCAGTGCAGGGCAATGACATCAGAGGACTCCAGCAGCTCATCGAGCCCGACATACTCTGCCAGTCCTTCTGCTTCCTTTCTGATGCTGCGGCTCTGGGTAATAACGCGCATCCCGAGCGCTTTTGCTATACGTGCCGTGGACTGTCCGATGCGTCCGAAGCCTATTATTCCCATAGTCTTGCCCGCGAGCTCGATGAGCGGATAATCCCAGAAGCACCAGTCGGGAGAGCTTTCCCATCTGCCGCGGTGTACCTGCTCGGAGTGGTGGGCTGCGTGGTGACATATCTCCAGCAGCAGCGCAAACACGAACTGGCTTACCGCCGCCGTACCGTATGCCGGCACGTTCGAGACCGGTATTCCCCTCTCTCCGGCGCAGACGTAATCCACGATATTATATCCCGTCGCAAGCACCGAGATATAGTGTATGCCCGGACAGGCGTCAAAAACGGCACGGCTTATCGGCGTTTTGTTCGTCAGCACGATCTGGGCGTCGCCTATTCTTTTTATTATCTCGCCGTCATCGTACGGCGTGCGGTCATAGACCGTAAGCTCTCCGAGCGCAGCGATATCCTCCCAGCTCAGGTCGCCGGGATTTTCCACGTAGCCGTCAAGTACAACGATTTTCATTATTCCAATCCTCATTAATTCATCAAACGCCGCGGGAGC
>CALZAG010000181.1 GCA_945613045.1 uncultured Clostridia bacterium
TGGAGAGGATGAGCTTTACCAACACCTATACAAAAACCATAACCGAGCCGACGGAACCGACCGAGCCGACCGAAAGTGATCCGAACACCGGGGCAACGACAAGCCCGCAGACAGGCGACAACAGCAATCCCTTCCTTTGGATTGCTCTGATGTTTGTAGGCGGATTCGGTGTGATCGGCACATGCGTGTACAGCAAACGCAGAAGAAGCTCCCGGACAAAATAAGCGGCACAAAACATAATAACAGATAGCAAACACCCTGCAAGACTTAAAAATCTTGCAGGGTGTTTCCATGTAATAATTTATGTAATCCCAAAAGTCTGGCCTGTTTTATCCTTGCCGCCGATTTACCTACAGGCTTCTTACTCTGTCTTCGATCTGTTTTATGACCTCTACGAACACCTCGTCACTTTGTCCGGTTGGATCGGGCAAGCCCCAGTTATCATCAAAGGCCCTGCCAATGTACGGACACCCCACTTCGCAGCCCATAGAAATAACCGTATCGGGAACAGGTATACTGTCGATCGTCTTACTGTACTGTGTCTGCTCCATGTCAATGCTGTAAAGCCTCTTCATAAGCCTTACGGCATCTTTATCGATCTGCGGCTTGGTTTCAGTTCCGGCCGAGTAAAAATCGTATTTATCGCCGGAAAAATGCTTTCCGAGTGCTTCTGCAATTTGACTGCGGCAGGAATTATGCACACAGATAAACGCCACTTTATCCTTCATATCAGAGCTCCGGCTTTTGCAGCAGTCTTTCTATCTCCGCAGGCTTCAGCACCTTGCCCTTGGACACCACCTTTTCATTGACAACAAGGGCCGGCATACTCATAACACCGTATTCCATGACCTTTGCCATATCGGTGATATACTCGACTTCCACGTCAAGTCCCATCTTTTTCACGGCTTGTTTTGCATTTTCGTACTGCTGACGGCAGGATGCACAGCCTGCGCCAAGCACTTTGATGCAGCAGATGCCGTCCTTTGCTTCGGGGCAGCAGTAGTTTGTGCTCCCGTCGTCCTTACTTGACGTGCAGACGCCGCTGCAGCAGTTCGAGGGTTCTTTGGTTTTCTCTTTCATTTTACCAACATTAAATAACGCCATAAATATACCTCCAAATTATTATAGAATTGACGGCTGTATCAGATTGAAAAAATATCCGACAATAATTATTCCCGCGGTGCATATTACAGCAAAAATGCATAGCAGCTTAGGTTTCACTGCCTTACGGAGCATTATCATCGACGGCAGGGACAGTGTTGTAACGCCCATCATAAACGAGAGCACAACACCCAGCAGCGCTCCTTTAGCAAGCAGCGCTTCCGCTATAGGGATAGTGCCGAAAATATCCGCATACATCGGCACGCCTGCAATAGTGGCTATGATAACGCCAAAGGGGTTGTTATCGCCAAGCACATCAACAATGATATCCTCGGGTATCCAGTTGTGAATAATCGCGCCGATACCTACACCGATCAGAACATAGGGCGCGACCTTTTTGGCCGTAGAAAGCGTTTGCTCCCAAGCATACCTGATACGTTCCCTGAAATGCAGTTCCTCCTGCGGCAGATCAACAGCACGGCCATTGCGTATGTATTCCTCCACCTGGTCTTCAAGATGCAGCTTTTCGATAAGCGTTCCTCCAAGAACAGCTATCATCAGGCCTAAAACCACATAGACAGCAGCTACCTTCCATCCGAAAATGCTCATAAGCAGAACAAGGCTTCCGAGGTCCACCATAGGAGATGATATGAGGAAGGAGAATGTCACCCCAAGCGGAAGTCCCGCGCTTGTAAAACCGATAAACAGCGGAATCGACGAGCAGGAGCAGAAAGGCGTTACCGTGCCGAGAAGGGCTGCCGCAGTGTTTGCTCCGATACCGTGAAACCTGCCGAGTATCTTTTTTGTTCTCTCCGGCGGGAAGTAGCTTTGAATATACGAGATGAGCATAATCAAAACGCATAGCAGTAGCATAATTTTGACCATGTCATAAACAAAGAACCGAACGCTCCCTCCTATCCGGCTCGCGGTATCCAATCCGAAAGCATTCAGCATTGCTCCGACGAGCCGGTCGAGCCAGCCCATGCCGAGGATCTCACTTTGAAAAAAGTCCCACGCTTCTTTAATTGCTTCCATAAACAGCTCCTTTAATATAAACGAATTCAAATACGTCTATATATTGTAATTGAATTTAGTCGTGCTGAAAAGCTTTAATCTGCTTTAATCTCCGCAGCACGACTTGTTTTCACATCCATTCCGAACGGCTGTGAGTTCTTTCAGGATATCCGCGGCGGCTTTTGCTCCCTGAGCTGAAATGGAGTAATGCATCCATTTACCCTCCTTGCGCCCTGCCACAATACCGGAATCGCAGAGGATCTTCATATGATGCGACAGCGTAGGCTGTGTAACATTAAGCTCTTCAAGCAGCTTACAGGCGCATTTTTCGCCGTTTCTGAGCATTTTAATAATGCGTATACGGTTTTCATCGCAGAATGCTTTGAAGATCAATGCTACGGTCTTTTCATCCATAAGCTGAATCGCCTCCCATAGATGTATGTCTATATAATATTATATACAACGCATAGATGTATGTCAATATGTTTGAGAGAAAGTCCACATACTTTAAGCTCTCCGAGCTGATTTTCCATGTTGAGCTTCGAGATCGGCTGACGGAGGATGAATGTTTTCAAGAATTTGAGCCAAACTACAGAAAAAGGAGG
>CALZAG010000182.1 GCA_945613045.1 uncultured Clostridia bacterium
GCTCCTGCGGTCGGTTGCTGAAAACATGCCACTGGCATGTTTTCTTAACGCACCGCCCCCTCGAGCTCCCCCGTCCGTTGCTGCAATTGTTTGCTTTACAGTTTTATTGACGGCATAAATTGCCCCACCTTTTGGTGGGGCAGCAGATATTTTTATTCCTCGGTGTCGTCGCAGATCAGGCCGTAGCCGCCGTTTTTGCGGCGGTAAACTACCGAGATCGCGCCGTCGGCCTCAACGTTTCTGAACACGAAGAACTCATGCTCCAGAAGGTTCATCTGGAGGATGGCCTCCTCCGGTGACATGGGCTTGATGGAGAATCGCTTGCTGCGGACGATCTTGAATTCCTCATCCTCTTCATCATCATCGGGCGCGTAGGCCGGCCTTGCCTCACGCTCCAAGGCGCCTTCCCTCAGCCGCTTTTCAAGGCGGGTCTTGTTCTTCCGGATCTGGCGCTCGATGGCGGCGACGCCGGAATCGACGGAGGCATACATATCGTTTGTAAGCTCGCTTGCCCTGTAATACAGGCCGTTGTTGGAGACTGTGATCTCAGCAAGGAATCTGCCGCGCTCCATGCTGAAGGTGACGGAGGCGCTGCTCTCGTTCCTGAAAAATCGGTCGAGCTTGCCGACCTTGCGCTCGGTATAAGCTCTCAGCTCCTCGGAGGGACCCATTTTCTTTTCGGTAAAAGTGAACTTCATTTTTGTCAGCTCCTTTCTGCGTTTGCAGGTCAAGCCGTGCTTGTATCCTGCATATTTAATTATAGCACATAGTGCCGCGCAAGGAAATAGAATTTGTACAAAACGCCTTAAAATTTAAAATTTGTTCGTATTATTTTATTCAACACTTATATAGCAGTCGGGCAGAGCAGCGCGCAGCGCGTCGATCTGGTCGTCGCTCAGGTTATTGCCGCCGAGCCAGAGCTGCTTGAGATTTGTCAGCGAATGCAGCGCCGAAACATCGGTGATCTTATTATCGGAGAGGTCAAGGGATTCAAGGCTCGTGAGCGTGGAGAGCGCGGACACACTGCTTATCTGGTTTTTGCTCAGATCCATGTGCTTTACGTTCGTGAATCCCGATACCCTGGAGATGTCGGTCAGCCCCAGATCCGTCGCCTCCACGGTCTCGGAGTCGGCCGGGAATGACTTTCCGCCGAGTTCAATGGACCTTGCAAGCTCCGAATGGCTGATCGTGCAGCCCGGGAGCTTTTTCTGCAGCGCGGATACGCCGCTCTCCGTCAGGGCGCCGTTATCCTCGATATTGAGTTTTTTCAGATTTTTCAGGGTATAGAAACTGCTCAGGTCCGAATCCTTGAGCCCCGTGTCGTTCAGCCCGAGGGTCTTGAGCGCGGTGAGCTTGCCGATAACGGAGAAGCTGCCGAGCTTGTTTCCGTCTATCTGAAGCTCTGTCAGCTTGGTAAGCTCCTTGAGAGCGGCCACGGACTTTATGCTGTTATTTGAAAGGTCGAGCGTTGTGAGCTTGGTCATGCTGACAAGCGGGCTTATATCGCTTATGCTGTTATCCGAAAGGTCAAGCTCCGTAAGGCCGGGTATATCCACGAGCGCGCTTATGTCGCTTATGCTGTTATCCGAGAGGTCGAGCTTCGTGAGCTTCGTGCACACGGACAGCAGCGAGATATCTTTCACTCCGCAGCCGGAGAGGTCAAGCTCCGTCACGTTGCTTTTGAAGGTCTTTCCGCCGAGGGTGATATCGATGATATCCTCCTTGGCCTCATCGCTGTAGATAACACAGCCCGGGAGCCTTTCCTTTAGCTGCTTGAGCTGGCTCTCCTTTATCTCGATATCGCAGATGGTCAGCATGGTGAGCTTGTTCAGGCCGTACAGGGGGGTGAAGTCCTCAATGTCGTTGCCGTCAAGGTGCAGGGTTCTCAGGCTTTTGAGCCCCGCGAGAGCGCTTATGTCTGTGATATCGTTATTACTCAGGTCGAGCGATACGAGCTTTTCCAGGGGCTCGAGGAAATCGAGCGTCGTGAGCTTGTTGTCTGAAAGCTTCAGGCTCGTGAGCTGCGTGAGCTTGCCAATGTCGGCGAGCCTGCCACTTCTCACGCTCTTGCCGGACAGGTCGAGCACCGTCGTTTCAATATCGTACTGCTCGCCGCAGATGAGCACGACCTTGCCGCTGTCATACTCCTCCTTGGCCTTTTTCAGCAGCTCGATGCGTTTTTTTATGCTCTCGCTGTCGGAATTCGAGCTTTCAAGTATCGCAATGGCGTTCACATAGTCGTACTTTGCTTCATAGCACTGGCTCATTAGCAGCAGGCACTCGTCGGTCTTGTTGATGGTCATGGCCTCGCGCAGCTTCTCAAGGGCCTTGTCATACTCGCCGTCGTAGTAATACGTCTGCGCCTTTTCATAGGCTTCGCGGTATTCCTGCGCCTCTCCGCCTCTCTTGAGCGCAAGTATGAGCACCAGCAGCGCGGCAAGAGCCGCCACGGCCGCCACGCAGACGATCAGCAGCTTCTTTTTCCGGCGGTGCTCCTTCTCCTCTGTGCGCCGGTCAATAACGCGCTGCGCACTGGAGCTTACGCTGCG
>CALZAG010000183.1 GCA_945613045.1 uncultured Clostridia bacterium
ACGCGACTACTGCCGTTACCGTTATGCCGCCTACAGGCATATTCTTCTCATTTCTCCTGCCGAACACCGCCGGCATATCTCCGTTTTCGGCCGCGTAGGCGGCAACCTCATGCACGCCCGTGGACCACGAGATCATGTTGCCGAACAGCGTCAGCAAAAACAGTATCGCTACGGCGACGATGAATACGCCCCCGCTCCTGCCGGTAAGCAGCATGAACGCGTCGATAAGCCCGCTTTCAGTGCTGATGTCCTTCGTGGGGATCGCCGCGCCTATGCCGAACGCCGAAAACATATAAATAGCCGCGATGACGAGGCCGCCCGTGACTATCGCCTGCGGTATCTGCTTCTTGGGGTCCTCCATTTCCTCGGACATGGTGCATATGACCTCAAAGCCGAGCATATTGAATATGATTACCGAGATATAGGACAGGCTGTCGATGTCGAACGAGGGCAGCAGGTTTGACGCCGTGATAGGGTTAGCCATGCCGTTTTTGATAGCTCCGTAAATGCCCAGAGCTCCGACGCCGACCGCCAGCAGCACCTTAATTATTGCCGCTCCGTTGAGTATCCATGAAGCGTCCGACGCGGGAGTGTATGCAATAAAAGTAACGATCCATATAAATGCAAGCTCGATAATGATCGCGGTTATTGTATTGATCTCAGCGCCGGTGATAAGCTCTATCATATCCGGGAAAATAACGGCGAGAGACGCCATCCACAGCGGGAAGTTTATCCAGTAATACCACGATACTCTCGCTCCCCATTTGTGACCGTGAGCCGTCGTTATCCAGTCGTACAGGCCGCCGCCTCTGTCGTAAGAGGTACCGAGCTCTGCCGAGATAAGCCCATACGGCACGAGAAAGCAGATTATCATAAAAAGCCACCAGAAGTATTGTGAATTGCCGATGGCCGCGACCGGCGCCGCCGCCTCGGCCACGAATACGACACAGATGACCGTCAGAATGGCGTCTATCATTTTAAACTTACGTTTTTTCTCTTCCATTGCTAAACTCCTATCTTTTCCGCCGCCGCGAAGCGCATTTGAATATTTCGGAGCGTCGCTGCTGCGAATTTGCTTTTCTTATATGTTATTTGCATTTTGTTTTTGTTCTATACGCCTGTACGCCGGTCAAAAATTTGCTCAGGGATAATAATTCTAAAAAAGTTCTATTTTATAGAATTATTATTCCTGAGCCGGTAAAAAAGTCACTGGCAATTAAGTATAGGTTAAATCCCGGCTGCCATTCACAGCGCTTTTTATAGCGGGACCTGATTACTTTAGTTGCATTTCCATATTATGTTTTTCGGCTGTTTATCTAAACGCAATCTTAAAAAAATACCGCCACACAGCTTAGGCTTTGTTGAAAAAGGCAATAGAAAATATCAAATATATTTAACATTTTATGTAATTAAAAGCGCCGCATCATATTTATACTATTTTCTTATGCTATGATCATTTACCATAATTACATTGTGTTTCGGTTATGTTAACTCTTTGCCTCATTTTTTGTATTTTTTAAACGATTTTATAAAAAAATTTGAACAAAATCGTAACATTCTATTGCATTTAAAGAATAATTGTGTTGTTTTGTTGTCGCAAATATATTTTTTGGTAAATATTATTGGGAAAAATTGCATTCTCTCTGTTTGCTGCAGTTCCCGGCTTTCAGAATACCTGTATTACCGGTATGATCACGGAGCTGCCAAAATATCTGCTGCTGATCCGAAGGGGCAGAAAAAATGATTGAAATTGGAAACTGACCAAACACGATTTTCTGTTAAATATTACAATTTAATTTATAATGCTTCATAACAAAAATGGGGGCTGAAAAAATGACGGACAAGGACTTCAAAAAGTTAGGACGAAGAGATCTTCTTGATATAATATATAAGCTTCAGCTTTCTGAGGCTCAGCTCAGGGATGAGAACGCACGACTCAGGAAAGAACTTGAGGATAAGTCCAAACTGAGTGAGCCCGGCTCCATAGCTGATGCGACAGTAGGTATAACAGAGCTTTTTAAAGTAGCGCAGGAAACTGCTGACACATATATTGCTGAGGTCAAAAAAACAAGCGCTGAGACGGAGCTTCGCTCACGCAGCATCATTGAGGCGGCAGAACGCGAAGCGGAGCAGATAAACATTAGAGCAAAGCTTAAGGCTGAGACTATGGTTTTTGAGGCTCAGGAGGAAGTCGACGCTAAGTGGAAGCAGTTAGAAGAAAACGCTGCACGGCTGCTTGAGGCACATGAGCAGCTCAGTACACTTTTTGGCGAATTTACGACTGGGAGCAAATATGTCGAGGCAAAATCTTGAAAAAGTCGAAATACCTTCCATCGATCAGGTAAAAACCGAGCTGGCAGAGATAGAGAACAGAAGAAAGTATATCGGGGCGCTAAGGAGCACAATATGTGACGTGGAAAGATAGTGCTGACCCGGCCGCTTTTGCCAAGCTTGCGCTTGCGTACGCAAAGGAAAATGGAATTGCTGCAGTTGCCAGCGAAAAAGCAGAGTCTGAAACCGTAGT